>DATDCY010000176.1 GCA_036524115.1 bacterium
ATCGCGCGCGCTGCGGCGGCTGCGGCGCAGGCGTCGGCTGCAAAGGCAGCCAAGGCCCCGGCACCGTCGCTGGCCGCGCAGCCCGCGCCAGCCCCGGCACGGCGCCGCGCCCCGGCAGGCCTCGACGAGGCGATCATGGCCTACCTGGAGGAATACGCGGCGACCGCCGCCGCGCACGGATAAACGAACGGCAACGCCGGGCGGAAGAGCCCGTTTCGGCAACGGAAGGAGCCACACTCGTCATGGGAGTGCTCAGGAACAGGAACCTCGGGCCGGGGACCTTCGTGCTGCTGGCCCTGCTCGCCAGCCTGATCATCGGGGTCGCCCGCTTCGACGCCGCCGCCGGCCGCGAGACCTACGACCGCCTCAAGCTGTTCTCCGAGGTGCTCTCGCTGGTGGAGGCCAACTACGTCGACGAGGTGGACTCGGGCAAGCTCGTCCAGGGCGCGATCCGCGGCATGCTCAAGGAGCTCGACCCCCACACCGCCTACATGACCGAGGACATGTTCAAGGAGATGCAGGTCGACACGAAGGGCGAGTTCGGCGGCCTCGGCATCACCATCGGGCTCAAGGACGACACGCTCACGGTGATCGCCCCCATCGAGGACACGCCGGCCTGGCGCGCCGGCATCAAGGCCGGCGACAAGATCGTCAAGGTCGACGGCGAGTCCACCAAGGACATGAGCGTCGAGAACGCCGTGAAGAAGATGCGGGGCGTCCCCGGGACGTCGGTCACCATCGCGGTCATGCGCGAGGGCCTCACCGAGCCGAAGGACTTCACGATCGTCCGCGACATCATCAAGCTCAAGAGCGTGAAGTCGCGGGTCATCGACGAACAGGTCGGCTACGTCCGCATCACGCAGTTCCAGGAGCGGACCGACGACGACCTCGAGCAGGCGCTGAACGACATGTGGACGAAGAACCCCGCGCTCAAGGGGGTGGTCCTCGATTTGCGCAACAACCCGGGCGGTCTCCTGGACCAGGCCGTGCTCGTCTCCGGCTCTTTCCTCGAGAAGGGGAAGCTCGTCGTCTACACCAAGGGGCGCAAGGCGAGCAACAACGCCGAGTACAAGGTCCGCGACGGCGACGGGCGGACGAACTTCCCGATGGTCGTGCTCGTCAACCACGGCTCAGCGTCCGCCTCCGAGATCGTCGCGGGCGCCCTCCAGGACTGGGGTCGGGCCGTGATCCTCGGCGTCGACACGTTCGGCAAGGGCTCCGTTCAGACCGTTATCCCGCTCGACGACGGTTCGGGGCTGCGGCTGACGACGGCCAAGTACTACACGCCGAAGGGACGCTCGATCCAGAACACCGGCATCAAGCCGGACATCCTCGTCCCCAACGCCACGATCCAGGTGAAGAAGGTGCCGCCGGGTCACAGTGAAAAAGAGAAGGATCTCGAAGGCCACCTGCCGACGGAGGCGCCGCCGGCCGAAGCCGCCCCCGCGGGCGCGACGCCCGCCCCCGAGGAGCCCGAGGCCGACGGCGAAACCCTGAGCGACGCGGAGGACTTCCAGCTCCAGCGGGCGCTGGATCTGCTCAAGACCTGGGACATCTTCCAGAAGACGCGGGGCGCGTCCACGCCGCAAGCGAACTGACGTGGCCCCGCGCCAGCGCAGGCGACGGAAGGCGGCGCCAAAACGCCGGCTGCGCCGCTGGTTCCGCCGCCAGGACCGCCTGACCCGACGCCTCCTGCTCGCCGTGGCCGTCCTCGGCGTGATCGTCGCCGCGCTCGTCGTGCCGCTTCGCGACCGGGAGCGCCCGGAAGCGGGGGCTCCGGTTCCGACGGCGGAGACGGCGGCGCGCAAACCCGCCGAGCGGACGCGCGCCACCGCCAAGGCCCGGCCGGCGGTGGTCGCGGCGCGTCCCGCCACCCGGCCCGACCGCCCGCCGAAGGAAGCGCCGCCCGTTGCCAGGCCGGCGGCTCCGCCAGGCGCCGCGCACACCGACAAGAGCCCCCGCCTGGCGATCGTGATCGATGACCTCGGGCAGAGGATCTCGCATCTCGAGGCGCTCGCGGCGCTGGAGCTGCCCCTGACCGTGGCCGTCATCCCCGGCCTGCCGGCGACGGCGCCCACGGTCCGCGAGGCCGGGCGCCTCGGGCTCGAGATGATCCTGCACCAGCCGATGGAGCCCCGGGAGGAGGGGGGCAAGGACGCCGGGGCCGGTGTTCTGCTCGTCTCCATGAGCGCGGCGGAGGTGCGCGCCCGCCTCGGCGAGAGCCTGGCCGCGGTGCCCCGCGCGGTCGGCGTGAACAACCACATGGGCTCGCGCTTCACCGAGGAGACCGCCGGACTCGTCCCCGTGATGGAGGAGCTCAAGGCCCGCGGCCTCTTCTGGCTCGACAGCCGCACGACGGCCGCCACGCGCGGCGCCGAGACCGCGCGGGCGGCGGGCGTCCCGGTGCTCGAGCGCGACGTCTTCCTCGACGCCGAGGTGAAGCCGGAGTTCATCCGGGCGCAGCTGCGCCGCGCCGTCGCCATCGCGCACGAGCACGGCCAGGCGATCGGGATCGGCCACCCGCACCCGGAGACGATCGCGGCGCTCCGCGAGCTGCGCGGCGAGCTCCTCGACTCCGGGGTCACGCTCGTGCGGCTCTCCGCCCTCGTGCCGCCCGCGGCCGGCGCCGGCACCGCCGTCGCCAGCCAGTCGCGTCCGGCGAAGGAGCGCGCGGGACGGACCGCGGTCGCCCTCCCGTAGAGACCATGCTCATCCTCGGGATCGAGACCTCCTGCGACGAGACCGCGGCCGCTCTCGTCGAGCGCGGCCGGCGGGTGCGCTCCTCGATCGTCGCCTCGCAGATCGACGACCACCGCCCCTACGGCGGGGTCGTCCCGGAGATCGCCGGGCGCAAGCACCTGGAGAACCTCGTGCCCGTGACGCAGGCCGCGCTCGCGGACGCCGGCGTCCAGCCATCGGAAGTCCGCGCGGTCGCCGTGACCTCCAGCCCGGGCCTGATGGGCGCACTGCTGGTCGGCACGTCCTTCGGCAAGGCGCTCGCGCTCGGCTGGGGCGTGCCGCTGATCGAGGTCAACCACCTTCACGCGCACGCCCTCGCCATCCTCCTCGCGAAATCCCGGCCGCGCTTCCCCTACCTGGCGCTGGTCGTCTCCGGCGGGCACACGACGCTGTTCCGCGTGGATTCCCCGCTCTCGCTCGGCGTGCTCGGGCAGACCCGCGACGACGCGGCGGGCGAAGTGCTCGACAAGGTCGCCAAGTTCCTCGGCCTCGGCTACCCCGGCGGGCCCGCCATCGACCGGCTCGCCGCCGGCGCGAACGTGCACGCCGTGCGCTTCCCGCGCGGCCTGCAGCGCGCCGCGACCTTCGACTTCTCGTTCTCCGGCCTCAAGACCGCCGTCGTCAACCACGCGCTCGGCACGCGCCGTGTCGAGGGCCGCCTCAACGACCAGCCCGTGCCGGCCCTCTCCGACAGGCAGTTGCGGGACCTGGTCGCCTCGTTCCAGGAAGCGGTCGTGGACACCCTCGTGGGGACGACGCTGCGCGCCGCCGCCGCCGAAGGGCTGGCGACGGTCGTCGTCTCCGGCGGCGTGGCCGCCAACTCCCGCCTGCGCGAAAAGATGTCGTTGCAGGGGGCCGCGGCCGGGTTGCGCGTGCTCTTCCCCGAGCCGGGCCTGTGCACTGACAACGCGGCGATGATCGCCGCCGCGGCCTGGCACCTCGCGCGCCGCGGGCGCTTCGCCGGCCTGGACCTGCGCCCCGCCGCGAAGATGAAGCCGGGCGTGTGCTAGGATGCCCCCCGTGAGCGGCACCGGCGCGACGATCTACCTCGACAACGGCGCGACCTCCTTCCCGAAGCCGCCATCGGTCGCGGCGGCCATGTCCCACTTCACGCTCGAAGTCGGCGGCAGCCCGGGGCGTTCCGGACATCACCGCTCCCAGGAGGCCGCCCGCGCGGTCTTCGCCTGCCGCGAGGCGCTCGCGGCGCTCATCGGCGCGCCCGATTCGCGGCGCGTCGCGTTCACCCTCAACGCCACGCAGGCGCTCAACACCGCCATCTACGGCATCCTGCGACCGGGCGACCGGGTGCTCACGACCTCGATGGAGCACAACTCGACGATGCGGCCGCTGCGGGACCTGGAGCACCGCGGCGTGATCTCGCTGGAGGTGCTCCCCTGCGACGGCGCCGGGCGGCTGGACCTGGCGGCGCTCGAGCGCGCGCTGCGCTCGCGGCCGCGGCTGCTGGCGGCGGTGCACGCCTCGAACGTCAGCGGCGCCATCCTGCCGCTGCGGGAGGTCGGGGCGCTGGCGCGCGCCGCCGGGACGCTGCTGCTCGTGGACGCCGCGCAGTCGGCCGGCGCGCAGCCGATCGACGTGATCGCGGACGGCGTCGACCTGCTGGCGTTCACCGGGCACAAGGCGCTCTTCGGGCCGCAGGGGACCGGCGGTCTCTGGGCGCGCGAGGGGGTGGAGCCGGAGCCCCTCTTTCGCGGCGGCACGGGCAGCAACTCCGAGCTCGAGGAGCAGCCCGTCTTCTGGCCGGACCGGCTCGAGAGCGGCACGCCCAACGGCGTCGGGCTCGCCGGGCTGCTCGCCGGGGTGTCGTTCATCGCCGAGACGGGCCTCGAGCTGATCCGCGCCCGCGAGGAGGCGCTGACGCGCCGGCTGATCGCGGGGCTGGGCGCGCTGCCGGGGATCACCGTCCACGGCCCCGGCGCCGACGAGAGACGCGCGCCGACCGTCTCGGTGACCTTCGAGGGGCTGGTGCCCTCGGAGGCGGGCTTCCTCCTCGAGGAGGGCTTCGGCGTGCTCACGCGCGTCGGCCTGCACTGCGCGCCGGCCGCGCACCGCACGATCGGGACGTACCCGCAGGGGACGGTGCGGTTCGCGCCGGGGTTCTTCACGACCGAGGCGGACATCGACGCGGCGATCGCGGGCTGCCGCTACCTGGCGACGAAGAAGGGGAGGGCGCGGTGAGCGACGCGCCCCGCTTCGCCGTCGCGACGTTTCACTCGACGCACGCCGTGCTCAAGGCCGAGAAGATCCTCAAGGACGCGGGCGTGGCCGACGTGCGTCTGGTGCCGGTGCCGAGCCAGGTGTCGTCCGACTGCGGCGTGACGGTGCGCTTCGCGGCGGCGGAGTCCGCGCGGGCGCGGGAGCTGCTGCGGCCGCTCGCGGACGACCTGCAAGGCCTCTACGTCGAGGCGCCGGGGGGCTGGGTCCCGTTTCAGTAGCGATCCGGCCGAGCCGCGACGGCGCGGGCTTGTCCCCGTGCCGGGCCACGACCCGGCGGCGCCTGTTCACTTCCGTCTCGCCCTTCGCCCCTCAGCCCGCGAGCGCACTCAGCGGCTGCTCGACTGTCAATGCGCCGGCCACACTCAGCGGACACAGCCTGCGGCCGACGCATTATGACCGTTCACAGGCGCCCCCGGGCCGTGGCCCTGTCACGAGCCTGGCCCTGTGCGAAAGCGTGGCCCGGCACGAGCACGGTGGCGTTTTGCGCCTTCTGCCGTATAATCCTGCCCACACGGGAGCGGATGGGTCACTGGTGGGCCCCCCGGACTTCAAATCCGGTCGGCGGGCGCTAATCACGTCCGCGGTAGGTTCGATTCCTACACGCTCCCGCCACACGCCCGACACCCGCGCGAACGGCGAAGGCACGGAACGGCAGGGGGACAGAATTCAATGCTGTCCTCCTACGAAAGGAACGAAGAAAGGGGAACGGGAATGCCGTACGTCAACGTCCGCATCACCAGGACCGGCGTCACCGCCGAGCAGAAGGCCGCCGTCATCAAGGGCGTCACCGACGTCCTCGTGAAAGTCCTCGGCAAGGACCCCCAGTCGACCTTCGTGGTCATCGACGAGGTCGACACGGACAACTGGGGCATCGCCGGCGAGACGATCACCGCGCGACGCGCGAAGACGAAGTAGCGCCCGCGCCGCCGCATCCGGGGACGTCGCCGTCAGACCACTGGCTGAAGGCGAGGCGCCCCCGCCGGGCACGCGGCGGGGGCGCCTTGGACGAGGACCTCGGCGTTCTTACTGCCGGATGATCGCGTCCCGCTTCGAAACGCCGAGATCGGACTCCCCGGGCGCAGCGGAGACGCCGAGATCTCCCGCCTGCAGCGTGTTGCTGACCCTGATGATGTCGTACGAAACCTGGTAGGTCCCGTCGGTGCCCGACAAGACCATGTGATCTCCTTCAACGGTGCCTGACACGACGTCGGGCGCCCAATTGTTGCGGTACCTGAACACGAGCTCGATCTTGTTCCCATCGACCGTCCCGGACACATCGCATCCGGTGCGGGTGGTCCACTGGGATGTCCCGGCCACGTTGCTGCCGTCTTGCACCAGCTTGACGATGACCGGGGCGCCCGGTCCGGGGACCTGCGTCATCTTGTACGCCCCCCGCCACGTCCCGACCACGTTTGCGGGATCGTCGCCCCCATCCCCACCGCCGCTGCACGCCGCCAGACCCACCACAATTGCCGCCGCGAACAAGAGCCGACCGATCTTCTTCATCACGTCCCCCTTTCCACCCCTATCCCCCTCGGAACAGTGGCACAACGAGACCGCACCGTGATCTCGACCACATCGAGAACGGCTCAGGGCGAATGCAGCTGCACCCGACATCCGCTCCCGCGCCGCTAAGAACTGCGCGCCTGCCGAAGATCTGGCTGCGAAGGACGCGTCAACCCTAGCACCGGAGGCGGGACGATGGCAAGGGCTCAGCGATCCCCTTCCGCGATGGCCTTCCCAAAGGCCGCCCAGAATGGGTCGACGCGCGGGTGCTCGAGCGGGCGGGCTCGTCCCCCGTCGACCAGCGTGATCCCCTCGGCCTCCGGCAGCGTCTCGCCGATGCGCGCGGCCGCGATCCCCTTCGCGGCGAGGCGCGCGAGCACCTCCTGCGTGCGGTGGCGGCGGCAGGTCAGCACGAGCGTCCCCTCGCTGATGGCGGAGAACGGGTCGATCCCGAACAGCGCGCACACCTTCGCGACCTCTTCGGGCATGGGGATCGACTCGCGCTCGATGCGCATCCCGACCCGCGACGCGCGCGCCACCTCGTAGAGGCCGCCCCAGAGCCCGCACTCGGTCGCGTCGTGCATGGCGGTCACGCCCTCGTCGCGCACGCCGACCGACGCCGCCGTCAGCGCATCCTCGACGACGCTCATCTGCCAGAACAGCCCGTCGGCGCGCCGCGCGAACTCCTCCCCGTGCGCCGCCGCCACGCGCCGCGGGAAGGTCGCCGCGAACAGCGCGCTCGCCTCGATGGCGGGCCCTTTCGTGATCACGACGTCCTCGCCGGCGCCCGCCAGCGCCGGGGTCACGTAGCGCTCGCACGGGCCCGTGGCCATCACCGTGGCCCCGCCGATCATCGGGTAATCGCAGCCCTGGTAGCGGGCGGTGTGCCCGGCGACGACCGCGATGCCGAGCTTCTCGCACTCCGCGGCCATGCCGCGCCAGAGGGCGACAAACTGCTCCTTGGCGATGCCGAGCGGCAGGTTCAGGTCGATCGTCATCCAGCGCGGCGCCAGCCCCGACACGGCCGCGTCGGAGGCGAGGATGTGCACCGCGAACCACGCGGAGCGCTCCCAGCCGTACTGCGGGACGACGAAGACGGGATCGCACGTGACCGCCATGACCTGGCCGCCGCCGATGTCGACGACGCCGATGTCGACGCCGTGCTGCGGCGGGACGAGCACCGCGGGGTCGCGGCGCCCCAGCCGCGGGTAGATGATCTCCTCGAAGATCTCGGGCGAGATCTTGCCGATCTCGGGCAGGTCGTGACGGGACTCGTTCTGGCTCATCGCTTTCCCTCCGCGGGCATTATCCCGACAGGTTACGGGGTCGGCCCCCCCTGGGCCCTCTCAGCCGTCCTCGACGACAGCTCCCCCAAGCAACACCCCGGAACCGCCGACATCAGCGGCTCCGGAACGGATCAGTTCTTCACGAAGAACTCCTTGATCGCGGCTGCGACCGTGCCGATCTGCTCCGGCGTCAGGCCCGGGAAGATCGGCAGCGAGAGCACCTCCTCCTGGATGCGCTCGGTCACCGGGAAGTCGCCGGCCGCGTACCCGAGGTGCGCGAACACCGGCTGCTGGTGCAGCGCCCGCGGGTAGTAGACCATCGTCGGCACGCCCCGCTCCTGCAGGTGCGCCCGCAGCTGGTCGCGCCGGTCGGTGAGGATGCTGAACTGGTTGTAGGTGTGGTGCGCCCCCGGGATCTCGACGGGGAGCGCGATCTGGTCGACACCGCCGAGCAGCTCGCGGTAGCGCGCCGCGTTGGCGCGGCGCTGCTCGTTCCACCCCTCGAGCAGCGGGAGCTTCAGCGAGAGGACGGCCGCCTGGACCGAGTCGAGCCGGCTGTTGTACCCGAGCAGCTCGTACGTGTCGCGCACCTTCGCGCCGTGCCCGCGGAGCATGCGCACCTTCTCGGCGACGGTGTCGTTGTCGGTGAGCACGATGCCGCCGTCGCCGATGGCGCCAAGGTTCTTCGTCGGGAAGAACGAGAAGGCCCCGGCGTCGCCGATGGCGCCGACGACCTTCCCCATCCAGCGCGAGCCCGTGGCCTGCGCGCAGTCCTCGATCACCTTGAGCTTGTGCCGCGTGGCGATCCTGCCGATCGCCGTCATGTCGCACGCCAGCCCGTAGAGGTGCACCGGGATGATCGCGCGCGTGCGCTCCGTGAGGGCGGCTTCGATCTGCGTGACGTCCAGGTTGAACGTCGCCTCGTCGATGTCGACGAACACCGGCCGCGCGCCGGCGTGCTCGATGACCTCCGCCGTCGCGACGAAGGTGAACGGCGTCGTGATGACCTCGTCCCCCGACCGCACGCCCGCGCCGAGCAGGCCCAGCAGCAGCGCGTCCGTCCCCGACGCGCAGCCGATCGCGTGGCGCACCCCGTGCATCCGCGCCATCTCCTCCTCGAAGCGCCCGACGGCGGGGCCGAGAATGTACTGCGCGCCCCCCAGCACCTCCGCGAAGACCGACGCCAGCCGGTCCTCGAGCGGGCGATGCTGGCAGGAGAGATCGATGAACGGGATCATGCCTTGCCTCCTCCTGCGACCCGGACCTCCCGGCCCCCGGCGCGCTGCGAGCGCTCTGCCGCCTCGAGCACCCTGAGTATCGCCACTGCGTTCTCGCCGCCGGCGCGCGGCTGGCGGCGCCGGCGGATCGCCGCCAGGAAGTCCCGGCACTCGGCCTCCAGCGGCTGGCCCCCCTCGACCGCGACGGCCGTCGCCCCCCCGTCCAGATACTCGAAGGGCCGGCCGCCCCGCGGGACGCGGACCGAGCGCGCGAAGTGCTTCAGGTGCGCGCCGTCGGCCGCCAGCTCGTCGAAGAGGAGCATCCCCTTCTCGCCCACGGCGAGCAGCTGGCGGTCGCGCTGCGGCGCCAGCCAGCTCTCCTCGATGTGCGCGAGCGCGCCGCCCGCGAGCGCGATCGCCATGAACGAGACCTCGGGCAGCCCGGGCTGGATGAACGCCTTCCCGACGCTCGACACCGCCGCGGGGGCCAGTCCGGTGACCATGAGCGCGATGCTCACGTCGTGCGGCCCGAGGTCCCAGAGCACGCTGCAGCCGCGGGAGAGCCGCCCGAACGCGCACCGGCGGATCCCCAGGTAGCGGATGCGGCCGATCCGGCCGGCGCGGACGAGGGCCGCCATCTTCACGATCGCCGGGTGGTACATCAGCAGATGGCCCACCATCAGCGTCAGCCCGCGCCCGCGCGCCAGATCGACCAGTCGCTGCCCCTCGCGGCTCGAGAGCGCCAGCGGCTTCTCCATGAAGAGGTGCTTGCCGGCCAGCAACGCCTCGCGGCCGATGCGGTAGTGGGTCTCCGAGGGGGTCGCGACCGCGACGGCCTCGATCGCCGGATCATCGAGGACCTCGCGGTAGTCGCGGGTGAGGGTTGGCCGCTCGCCGGGGAATTCGAGCGCGCCGAGACGGCCGGGGTCGAGGTCGGCAACCCGCCGCACGGCGCACCCCTCGATCGACGCGAAGGTCCGGGCGACGTTCGGCCCCCACGAGCCGAGGCCGATCTGGCCGAGCGCGATCTGCCGAGCCTTCGTCACGAGTGCCTCTCCCCGCCCGGGGAAAAAAAACAACGGGGAGCACCGCCCCCCGTCGCGAGCGCCTGGTGCCGAGACCCAGAATCGAACTGGGGACACACGGATTTTCAGTCCGTTGCTCTACCAGCTGAGCTATCTCGGCCCTGTACAGCGGGGGCATGGTACCCGCCCCCCCGGGCGATGTCAACGCCGGGAGGCTCCACCGCGGCCCCGGGATCGCGCCCGACGACCAGCGTGTCCGACACGAGGTCGGCCCAGCCGCGCCGGCGCGGCTCGAACAGCGCCCAGGCGAGCCCCGCACCCCCGCAGGCGAGCCCGAGCAGGGCGCCGCACCAGCGCAGGGCGGCCCTCCCCCAGGAGGGGACGGAGCCGTCCTGGGCCCGCACCTCGAGCCCCGCAAGCCGCTTGCCGGGCGTGCGACCCGCCAGGGCGATGGCAGGGACGTGGTAGGCGGCGCCCGCAAGGACTGCCAGGAGCGCGAGCGGCCCCAGGGTCTCCTCCAGGCCGGCCCCGGACAGGAGTGACGAGAACCCGAACCCCTCCCGCCAGAGCGCCAGCGCGCCGGCGGCGATGAACAACCCCAGCAGCGCCGCCAACAGCAGCTGATCGACGAGAACGGCGACGGTCCGGCGCACGAGGCCCGCCGCCTGCGGGGCCCAGAACCGCGGCGGGATCTCCTCCACGCGGTCGATGACCGGGGCGCCTTCGGACGGCAACTCCGGTTCCTCGAGGTCGGCCGGCGGAGCGAGCCAGGCGCGCGGCTGCGCCGGGCCGGACCCCCGGGCCGGGACCGGAGCGGGGGCGGCCAGCGGCACGTCCAGGTCGTCGTCGCTGACCTCGAGGGATTCATCGGCGTCCTGATCCGGTTCGGCCGCCGGCGGCGCCACCGGACCCGGCGCGGACGCCCTCGTCCGTCCCCCCGCGCGGCGCTTGCGCTTCCTGCCACTTCCCCGCGACTCCGCGGGAGGGGCCGGCACCGGGCCATCCGCGTCGGGCGCGCGCGGCGCGGGCGCATCGCCGGTGTCGGGCGCCGGCTCGACGAACGGCAGCTGCGGCTGCGTCGCGCGGCCTGCCCCCGCCGCGGCGCCGCAGCGGAGACAGGTCGCGCTCCGCTCGAGGCTGAGGTACCCGCAGGCCGCGCACCTCACGGCCGGCCTGCCCCCGGCCCTCTCACCCGAGGTCGCCCCAGCGCTGCTGGAGAACGGCGAGCGCGGCGACGCCCGCGGTCTCGCTGCGCAGGATGCGCGGGCCGAGGCGCACGTCGATGAACCCGGCCCTCAGCGCCAGCTCGGCCTCCTCGGGCGACCAGCCGCCCTCGGGCCCGACCGCCACGAGCACCTCGGACGGCGGGGCGGCGAGCCCGAGCACCTCGCCGATGCCGCGCGCCGCCCGCTCCCACAGCAGCAGCCGCAGCGCCGGGAGCCCCGGTGCCGCCATCAGCTGCGGCCAGCGCATCGGCTCGTGCAGCTGCGGCAGGCGGGTGCGGCCCGATTGCGCCAGCGCGCCCTCGACGATGCGCCGCCAGCGCGCGGCAGCCTGCGCCCCGCCCGCCGCGGTCGGCACCGTGCGGCCGGAGAGCACCGGGATCACCGCAGAGACCCCCAGCTCCACCGCCTTCTCGAGGACGAGCGCGAACCGCTCGCCCTTCGGCATCGCCTGCGCCAGCACGGTCCGCAGCGGCGACTCGCGCGCGGGCACGCTGCGCTCGCGGACCCTGGCCGTCCCCGTCGCCGGGCCGAGCCGTTCGATCACCGCAATGTACTCGGCGCCTGCGCCGTCCGTCACCGCCAGCTCGTCGCCCGGCCGGAGCCTCAGCACCGTCCGCGCGTGACGCAGCCGCTCGCCTTCGAGGAGCAGCTCGTCGCCCGCGAACGCCTCGGGAGGAACGAAGATGCGGCGCAGCTCGGCCACCGGCGGCTCACCTCGCACGGCGGCGCGCCGGGGCGTCCGCCGCCGGCCGCGGGATCGTGAAGCGCACCGTGAAGTCGCGGCCGTAGCGGGACGTGGCGCGGATCGAGCCCCCGTGCAGGCGCACGATGCGCTGCACGTTGTAGAGGCCGAGCCCCGTCCCCGGCTGCTGCGGCATCTTCTCGTCCTGCACGCGGTAGAACTTGGTGAAGATCTTCCCGAGCGCCTCGGGGCGCACCCCCTGGCCCTCGTTGGCGACGAACATCTCCCACGCCCGCCCGCGCACGGAGCAGCCCCAGGTGATCGTGCCGTTCGTGCGCCCGTACTTGAGCGCGTTGAAGAAGAGATTGTCGTAGACCGTCAGCAGCAGCTGGCGGTCGGCGAAGACCCGGACCGGGGAGCCGCACCGTTCGCGCTGCACCCGCGCGAGCCGGGCGCTGTAGCTCGGGAACTTCGCCTCCAGGTCGCGCAGCGTCGCCTCCACCACGTCGGCGCGCAGGTCCAGCCACTCGCGGTGGAGCGCCTCCTCGCCGCCGTCCGCGCGGCGCAGGTTGAGAAAGTCGCCGGCCATGTGCTCGATGCGGTAGCCGCTGGCCAGGATGCGCCGGATGATTTCCTGCTGCTGCTGCGGCATGGGCCCGTAGGCGCCTTCCATCAGCAGGTTGCCGAACATGATGATCGAGTTGAGCGGGTTGCGGATCTCGTGGGCGATGAAGTCCAGCAGGAACTCGTAGAGGTCGAGCTTGCGCTGCACGGAATCGGTCGGCATGGCGGCTCTCTCCTCCTTCAGGGGGCGTGCGGCGCGGCCAGGTCGCCCCGGCGCGCGATGCGGTCGCGGATCCGGGCGATGCGCTGGCCGACGAGGGCCGGGTTCGGGTAGACCGGCCGGACCCGCTCGAACTCCGCGAGCGCGCCGGTCAGGTCCCCCGCCTCCTCCAGCGCGGAGGCGGCGCCGAAGCGCGCCTCGGCGGCCAGCGCCTGGTCCGGCGCGGCGGCGAGCGCCTCCCGGTAGCGCTGCAACGCCTGCGGGTAGCGGCCGGTGACGTACCAGGTGCTGGCGACGCCGAGCAGCGCCTGCGCGCGCAGGGGATTCGCCGGGTGGCGCTCGAGCAGCTGCTCGAACTCCGCGCGGGACTGATCGTAGTCCCCGAGCGAGAAGGAGCAGCGAGCCACCGCGAACCTGGCCGCATCGCTCCCCTCGCCGTCGGGCGTCAGGGTGATCAGGCGCTGGTACTCGACGATGGCCTGCCGGCAGTCGCCCTTGCGCTCCTCGAAGACCTCCCCGAGCAGCTGCTGCGCCTTCAGCGCCCAGCTCCCCGCGCCCTCGCGCCGGGCGAGCTGGCGCAGCACGCGGATCGCCCCTTCCTGGTCGTTGAGGAAGAGCGAGGCGGTCCGCGCCTGCCGATAGAGCGCCTCCGGGACGCGGGGGTCGCGCGCGTGGTGCTCGGCGAACTCGGCGAAGAGGGCCGCGGCGCGCCGGTGGTCGCCGCGCTCGGCGGCGGCCTCCGCCTGCGAGAAGAGCTTGTTCTCGCCCAGGCGGTCGCAGACGAGCACGAGCAGGAAGGCCGCCACGACGCCGCCGGCGAGGCTCGCCAGCAGGCGACGCGTCCACCGGGAGGACAGCAGCGAGCGCATCGTGGCCCCGTCCGTCTGCGGGCCCGCGGCCGGCCGCTGCGGCTAGCTCTCCGCCTCGGGCTGGGGGTCGCCCGGCTCGCGGTCGCCCGACTCGACCAGGCGCGCGATGCTCGCGACCTGGTCGCCGGGCTCCGGCTTGATCACGATGACGCCCTGGGTCGCCCGCCCGATGAGCCGGATCCCCTTGACCGAAGTGCGGATCGTCTTGCCGTCCTGGGTCACGACCATGACCTCGTCCGACTCGCGCACCTGCAGCACGCCGACCACGGGGCCGGTCTTGTCCGTCACCTCGAGGTTCTTCGTGCCCTGGCCGCCGCGGCCCTGGAGACGGTACTCCTCGATCTCGGTGCGCTTGCCGTAGCCCTTCTGGCTGACCGTGAGCATCTGCGACTGCGGGTCGACGACCTCCATCGCCACCACCCGGTCACCCTCCTTGAAGCGGACGCCGGTCACGCCGCGCGCCTCGCGCCCCATCGGCCGGATGTCGTTCTCGTCGAAGCGCACCGCCTTGCCGAGGGAGGTGGCGAGAAACAGCTCGCGCTTGCCGTCGGTGATGCGCGCGGCGATGAGCGCATCTCCCTCGTCGAGGTGGATCGCGATCTTGCCCTTGGAGGGGACGCGGCCGTACTCCGCCAGCGGCGTCTTCTTGACGACCCCCTGCGCCGTCGCCATGACCACGAAGCGGCTCTCCTCCTCGAACTCCTTCTCCCGCACCGGCATCACCGCCGAGATCCGCTCGCCGGGCTTGAGCTCGAGCAGGTTGACGATCGCCTTGCCCTTGGCGGCGCGCCCGGCCTGCGGCAGCTCGTGCACCTTGAGGCGGTAGACCAGGCCGAGCGTCGAGAAGAAGAGCAGGTAGCTGTGCGTCGAGGCGATGAACAGCTGCTTGACGAAATCCTCCTCCTTCGTCTCCATCGCGTTCGCGCCCTGCCCGCCCCGCCCCTGCCGCCGGTAGAGCGTCACGGAGTTGCGCTTGATGTAGTCCTGGTTCGAGATCGTGATCGCCATGTCCTCGTCGGCGATCAGGTCCTCGAGGGTGACCTCGGACTCCTCGGAGACGATCTCGGTGCGCCGCTCGTCGCCGTAGGCCTTGCGCACCTCGAGCAGCTCCTCGCGGATGATGCCGTAGACGAGTTTCTCGTCGGCGAGGACCGCCTGGTAGTGCGCGATCTTCCCGCGCAGCTCCTTGAGCTCGGCGAGGATCTTCTCGCGCTCCAGGCCGGTGAGCCGCTGCAGGCGCATGTCGAGGATCGCCTGGGCCTGGACTTCGGAGAGCCCGAACTTCGCCACGAGGCCGGCCTTGGCCTCCGGGGGCCCCGCGGACTTCCTGATCAGCGCCACCACCGCGTCGATGTTGTCGAGGGCGATCTTGAGCCCCTCGAGGATGTGGGCGCGCTCCTCGGCGCGCGCCAGCTCGTAGCGCGTGCGCCGCACCACGACCTCGCGGCGGAAGTGCAGGTACTCGCTGAGGATCTCGCGCAGCGCGAGCACCCGCGGCTTGCGGTCGACGATGGCGAGCATGATGATGCCGAAGCTCGTCTGCATCTGGGTGTGCTTGTAGAGGTGGTTGAGGACGATCTTCGGCTGCACGTCCTTCTTCAGGTCGACGACGATGCGCATCCCCTCGCGGTCGGACTCGTCGCGCAGATCCGCGATGCCCTCGATCTTCTTCTCGCGCACGAGGTCGGCGATCTTCTCGATGAGCCGCGCCTTGTTCACCTGGTACGGCAGCTCCGTGACGATGATGCTCTGGCGATCGCCGCTCTTGCCCGAGGTCTCGACCACGGCGCGGGCGCGCAGCTGGATCACCCCGCGTCCGGTCTTGTAGGCCTCCTCGATGCCCCGGCGGCCGTGGATGATCCCGGCGGTCGGGAAGTCCGGCCCCGGGACCAGCTTCAGCAGCCTGCGGTCGTCCACCTCCGGGTCGTCGATCATGGCGGTGATCGCGGCGGCGACCTCGCCGAGGTTGTGCGGGGGGATGTTCGTCGCCATGCCGACGGCGATGCCCGAGGAGCCGTTCACGAGCAGGTTCGGCAGCCGCGCCGGCATCACGAGCGGCTCGTGCTCCGAGCCGTCGTAGTTCGGGCCGAAGTCGACCGTCTCCTTGTCGATGTCCGCGAGCATGGTCGCGGCGATCTTCGCCATGCGGATCTCGGTGTAGCGCATCGCCGCCGGCGGGTCGCCGTCGATGGAGCCGAAGTTCCCCTGCCCGTCGACGAGCGGGTAGCGCAGCGAGAAGTCCTGCGCCATGCGCACGATCGTGTCGTAGACCGCGGTGTCGCCGTGGGGGTGGTACTTGCCGATGACCTCGCCGACGGTCTTCGCCGACTTGCGGTAGGCCTTGTCCGCGGTGTTGCCCGAGTCGTGCATCGCGTAGAGCACGCGCCGGTGCACGGGCTTGAGCCCGTCGCGCACGTCGGGCAGCGCCCGCCCGACGATGACGCTCATCGAGTAGTCCAGGTAGGACTGGCGCATCTCGTCTTCGATGTTCACCGGCAGCAGCTGCTCGGGCAGCGCGGTCCTGTCCATGGCCATGGTCTCGTCTCTTCCCGTTCGTTTACACGTCGAGGTTCTTGACTTCCAGCGCGTTGTCCTCGATGAACTGCCGCCGCGGCTCGACCTGGTCGCCCATGAGCACGGTGAACATCTCGTCCGCGGCGACCGCGTCCTCCACCGCCACCCGCAGCAGCGTCCGCGTCTCGGGGTTCATCGTCGTCTCCCAGAGCTGGTCCGGGTTCATCTCGCCGAGCCCCTTGTAGCGCTGGAGCGAGAGCCCCTTGCGCCCGAGCGCCTGCACCTGCTCGATGACCGCCTCGCCGCCCCGCACCTCGGTCTCGGTCCCGCCCTGCACCAGCCTCCAGGGGAAGTCGCCCAGCGGCGCGAGCGCCTCGATCGCCGCGCGGATCTCGCGCATCTCCGGCGAGCGCAGCAGTTCGGCGCCGATCGTGGTCGTGCCCTTGCTCCCGCGGTTGTCGACCTCGCAGACCACCCGGTGCGCGCCGTGCTCCTCGTCCTCCTCGAGCCGCACGTCGAGCAGCCGCACGTGCTGGTAGTAGCCCTCGAGGAAGGCGCCGGCGCGGTTCAGCGCCTGCTCCAGCGCGGGCTTGCCGCGGAGCAGCTCCTCGTCGAAGAAGCCGGTGCGCACGAGCGCGCGCACCAGCTCGGCGTCGTAGCCGCGCCGGCGCAGGCGCGCGATCGCCGCCTCGATGCGCCCGAAGTGCGCGAGCAGGCCCTGGAGCTTCGCGCCGGCGTACGTGTCCCCGCCGGCGCGCAGCTGCAGGTCCTTCGCGCCGAGCCGCAGGATGATCTTCTCCATCTCCGGCTCGTTCTTGACGTACTGCTCCTCCTGCCCCTTCTTCATCTTGAACAGCGGCGGCTGCGCCAGATACAGGAAGCCGCGCTCGAGCACCGCGGGCATGTGCCGGAAGAAGAAGGTCAGCAGCAGGGTGCGGATGTGCGCGCCGTCCACGTCGGCGTCGGTCATGATCACGATCTTGTGGTAGCGCAGCTTGTCCGGGTTGAACTCCTCGGCCCCGATGCCGGCGCCGAGCGCCGTGATCAGCACCCGGATCTCCTCGTGCCCGAGCATGCGATCGAAGCGCGCCTTCTCGACGTTGAGGATCTTGCCCCGCAGCGGCAGGATCGCCTGGTAGCGCCGGTCGCGCCCCTGCTTGGCCGAGCCGCCCGCGCTCTCGCCCTCGACAAGGAACAGCTCGGAGAGCGCCGGGTCGCGCTCGGAGCAGTCGGCGAGCTTGCCCGGGAGGTTGCTGACCTCGAGCGCCCCCTTGCGCCGCGCCAGGTCGCGCGCCTTGCGCGCCGCATCGCGCGCGAGCGCCGAGTTCGCGCACTTGAGCGTGATCTTCTTGGCGACCTGGGGGTTCTCCTCGAAGAACTCGCCGAGCGCCTCGTTGACCGCGGACTCGACGATCCCCCTGACCTCGGAGTTGCCGAGCTTGGTCTTGGTCTGCCCCTCGAACTGCGGCTCGGGGATGCGCACGTTGATGACGCAGGTCAGCCCCTCGCGCACGTCCTCGCCCGAGAGCTGGCCCGAGAGGTCCTTGAAGAGCCCCTTGGCCGACCCGTAGTTGTTGATGGTGCGGGTGAGCGCCGACTTGAACCCCGAGAGGTGCGTGCCGCCCTCGGTGGTGTTGATCGAGTTGGCGTAGGTGAAGATCTGCTCCTGGTAGCTGTCGTTGTACTGCAGGCAGATCTCGATCTGGATCCCGTCGCGCTCGCGCTCGATGGAGATGGGCTTGTGCAGCGGCTCCTTGTTGCGGTTGAGGTGCTCGACGAACTCGACGATGCCGCCCTTGTAGTGGAACTCGTGCTTCTTGCCGTCGCGCTCGTCCTCAAGCGTGATCTTCAGGCCCTTGTTAAGGAAGGAAAGCTCGCGCAGGCGCTTGGAGAGCGTGTCGAAGCTGTACTCGCTGACCTCGAAGATCTCCTTGTCGGCGAGGAAGGTGATCTTGGTCCCGGTCCCCTTCGTCTTGCCGACTTCCTTGAGCGGCGCGACCGACTTGCCGCGGCGGTAGCTCTGCTGGTAGACCTTGCCGCCGCGGCGGATCTCGACCTCGAGCCACTCGGAGAGGGCGTTGACGACCGAGACGCCGACCCCGTGCAGGCCGCCCGAGATCTTGTAGCTGGCCTTGTCGAACTTGCCGCCGGCGTGCAGCTTGGTCAGCGCGACCTCGGCGCCCGAGATCTTCTCCGTGGGGTGGATGTCGACCGGGATGCCGCGGCCGTTGTCGCCGACGGTCACCGAGTTGTCGGCGTGCACCACCACCGACACGTCGGAACCGTAGCCGGCGAGGTGCTCGTCGACGCTGTTGTCGACCACCTCGTAGACCAGGTGGTGCAGCCCCGCGACCCCGGTGCTGCCGATGTACATCGCGGGGCGCTTGCGCACCGCCTCCAGGCCCTCGAGGACCTGGATGTTGCCGGCGCCGTACTGCGCCCCGTCCCGCTGCGCGTTCGCTGTGTCCTCAGCCACGTCGTTGCTTCTCCGTCCTCCAGATGGTTGCCGCCGCCGACCCCGCCCGCAGTCGCCGGCCCACGGTCGCCGGCGTGAAACGGTGCAGCTCGCCGGAGCCATCCGCCCGCACGACCAGGGAGCGCTCCTGCGCCGGGCGCGGGCCCCGCCGACGTCCCGGCAGGGTCAGGCCCGCACGGCGCAGCACGCCGGCGTTGTCCTTGAGCGATGCTGCGGTGCGCCAGTCGATGATCGCGACGACCGGTCCTCGCGCCCCGGGGCGGCTCACAGGCGCATCGGCATCACGACGCTGCGGTACCCCTCGTCCCCGAGCGGCCGCACGAGCACCGGGCTGAGGACCTCGTTCATTTCGATCACGACCTTCTCCTGCTCGATGACCGAGAAGACGTCCAGCACGTACCGGGCGTTCATCCCCAGCTCGATGTCGCCGCCGGTGCACTCCGCCGCGACGTCCTCGCTGGCCTCGCCGACCTCGGGGTTGACCGCGGTCACCACGATCCTGTCCGCGAAGAACCCGAAGCGCACCAGGCTCACGCGGTCCGCCGTCACCGTGGAGACGCGGCGCACCGCCCGATAGAACTCCTCCCGCTTGACGGTGGCAATGCGCGTGCCGCCGCTGGGGATGACCTGCCGATAGTCGGGGAACTGCCCGTCCACGAGACGCGTGACGAGCAGCGCCGACCCGACCCGCATGAACAGCCGGTTCTCCTGGAGCGAGATCTCCGCAGCGGCCCCGGCAGCCTCCTCGCCGAGGAGCTTGCGCAGCTCCGTGATCGCCTTGCGCGGCACGATCATGCCCCGCGAGCCGGCGACGGTGGCGCGGCAGCGCCGCTGGATGAACGCCAGCCGGTGGCCGTCGGTGGAGACCAGGCGCAGATCGGCCTCGTCGCCGCCGGCCGCCTCGATCTCCAGCAGCACGCCGTTGAGCGCCTGGCGGGTCTGGTCGTGCGACATGGCGAACTCCGTCTTCTCGATCGCCTCGACCAGCTGCGCCGGCGGCATCTCGATCTTCTCGCCGTCCGCGCTCTCGGGCAGGGCCGGGAAGTCCTCCTTCGGCAGACTCATCACCTTGAAGCGCGAGCGGCCCATCTCGATCCTGACCCAGCCCTTGTCCCCGGTGACGAGGTGCACGTCCCCCTCGGGCAGCTCGCGCACGATCTCGAAGAGCTTCTTCGCCGGCGCGGTGACCGAGCCCTCCTTCGCGACGGTGGCCCGGTGGCGGCTGCGCAGGAAGATCTCCAGGTCGGTGGCCGAGAGCGACAGCTCGGAGCCGCGCGCTTCCAGGAGCACGCAGGAGAGGATCGGGACGGTGTTCTTCCGCTCGACGATGCCTTGCACCCGCGCGAGGGCTCCAACGAGTTCCGCCTTGGTCACCATGATGTCCATGAGGTTTTCCCCCGTTTGCTGGAGATCAGTTGCTGTTTGTGATCGAGATTGAAAGAACACCGCCGTCGCCACCGGTGGTGTTGGATGTGTTGGCAAGACCGCACCGGCCGCCGTCCCGTGAAGTTACGCGTCGCCGGGCCTGTGGACGCCGGCCGGAGATTTCCCCGGAGCGCCCTGGCGCGCGGCATCCACAGCCTGTCCCGCCGCCGTCCACACGCGGGCTGTTGAAAGCGCTCACCCCTGGATCCTTTTGGCGATGGTGTCGATGGAGGTGTTCACCTCGACGCTTGTCTTCATCTTCTCCGCGACGACGTTCAGCGAGTGGATCACCGTCGAGTGGTCGCGGCCGCCGAACATCTTGCCGATCACCGGGAGCGAGGCGCTCGTGAGCTGGCGACAGAGGTGCATCGCGATCTGGCGCGGGTAGACGAGGTTCTGGGAGCGGCGCTTGGAGGCGAGGTCGGCGACCTTGATGCCGAAGTACGCGGCGACCTCGCGCTTGATGTCGTCGATCGAGATCGTCTTGGCCGCATCGTCGATCAGGCCCTTGAGGACCTCGCGGGCAAACTCCAGGGTGATTTCGCGCGCCTGCAGCGAGGCGTACGCCCCGAGGCGGATCAGCGAGCCCTCGAGCTCGCGGATGTTCGACTTGATCGAGCCGGCGACGAACTGCGCGACGTCGTCGGGCAGGTTGATCGCGTTGTGCTCGGCCTTCTTGCGCAGGATGGCGATCTTCGTCTCCAGGTCCGGGCTCTGGATGTCCGCGATCAACCCCCACTCGAAGCGCGAGCGCAGCCGCTCCTCCAGGTCCGGGATGTCGCGCGGCACCTTGTCGCTGGAGAGGACGATCTGCCGGTGCGACTCGTAGATGGAGTTGAACGTGTGGAAGAACTCCTCCTGCGTCTTCTCCTTGCCGGCGATGAACTGGATGTCATCGATGAGGAGCAGGTCCATGTTCCGGTAGCGGCTGCGGAACGAGGGCATGCGCTCGTAGCGGATCGAGTTGATCAGCTCGTTGATGAAGGTCTCCGAGGTCACGTACATCACCCGCGCGCCCGGCGTGCGCTCGAGGAACCGGTGCCCGATCGCGTGCAGCAGGTGCGTCTTGCCGAGCCCGACCCCGCCGTAGAGGAAGAGCGGGTTGTACGTCTTGGAGTGCCCGTCGGCCACGGCGCGGCTGGCCGCGTGGGCCATCTGGTTGCTCGAGCCGACCACGAACGTCTCGAAGGTGTACCGCGGGTTCAGGACCGTGCTGCCGTGGTGGATGGTCCGCGTGAACGGCAGGTCGTCCTGGCGCGGCTTCAGCTCCTCGGGCGCGCCGCGCTCGGCGATCTGGAACACGACGGTGCACTCGCGGCCGGCGATCGCGGAGGCCGTCTCCCGGATGAGCACCTGGAAGTTGTCGGTCAGCCAGTCGCGCGCGAACTTGCTGGGGACCGAGACCGTGAGCGTCCCGTTCGAAAAGTCCGTCTGGGCGGTGGGGACGAACCAGGTCGAGTAGTTCTGCTCGTTGACGTGCGAGCGGACCCGCTCCTTGACCTGTTCCCAGAGGTCGGCCGGCGGCAGGGCGTTCACCACGAGCGATGCCCCCCCCGCCGCGGCATGCGATACCAAAGCATCGTACTCGTCTTGAGAAGAATCACGCTAAATCCTTGCGGGACAAGACGAAATCTTGCGCACGAAGCCCCTTGTTTCGCACATCCTTTTCAACATCTGTGGAGAACAAGAAAAACGCTTCTTGTTCAACGAATTCAAAGATTGCACCCCCTCGGATCCAGCGGCATATCCGCCGGCCGTCCGATCATGGGGCGCATGATAGCCCAGCGGCTCGAGGAATTCAAGGGAAAATTGCCATGTTCCGGGTGCTGCGGGTCGCTTGACTGCGGCCGGAAGGCTGTGATTACATCGCCTCCGGGAAGGTTTCCGGCGCGGGCATCGGGGGGAGGGGCTGCGCGTGTTCGAGCGGATGGACGAGTCCCGTCTGGACATCCTGCGCGAGATCTGCACCATCGGCGCCGGCCACGCCGCCACCGCCCTCTCCCAGTTGACGGGAAGGCGCATCGAGCTGGAGGTCCCGCGCGTGCGCTTCGAGCGGGTGGAGGCCGTGCCCCGCATCGCAGGGGGCGCGGAGACGGTCGTCGACGGGCTCTTCTTCCGGATCCTCGGCGATGCCCGCGGCGTGATCCTCATGATCTTCCCGGAAGAGAGCGGGCGGGAGATCGTGCGGCTCGCCCTCGGGGGCCGCGAGCCCGAGCCGGAGGACCCGCTCTGCGTCTCGGCGATGCGCGAGATCGGCAACATCCTGGCGTCGGCGTTCCTCTCCGCGATCGGGCAGCTCGCCGGCCTCTCGCTCATCCCCTCGGTGCCCGGCTACGCGCGCGACATGGCGGGCTCGATCCTCGATCTCGTGCTCATCGAGCTTTCGCGCCACGAGGACACGGCGCTGGTGATCGAGACGCTGTTCCGCGAGGCCGGCGAGGGGATCCACGGGCATTTCTTCCTGCTGCCCGACCCGCGGACGCTGGAGGCGACCCTCGAGGCCGCCGAGCGCGCCGGGAAGGCCGGGACGGGCCCGTGAGCCGCCGGGTGGTCGGAATCGCGGACCTGGGGACGGCCGGTCCGGGCGAGGTCCTCGCCGCCATCGGCCTCGGCTCCTGTGTCGCCGTGGCCATCCGCGACCGGCGCGGCCGCCGCGGCGCGCTCGCGCACATCATGCTGCCGCGCCAGAGCGACGGGCGCCGCCGCGAGGGCGAGAACATGCGCAAGTACGCCGACGTCGCGGTCGGCGAGGCCGTGCGCACGCTCGAGGGCGGCGGCTGCCGGCGCGCCGACCTGGAGGCCAAGATCGCGGGCGGGGCGAGCATCTTCGACCTGGGGCGCGGCACCGACGGCGGGGAGATCGGCGCGCGCAACGTCGAGGCGGTCGTGCGCGCCCTGGAGGCCGCCGGCGTGCGCCTGGTGGCCTCGGACGTCGGCGGGCGCGAGGGACGGACGGTGGAGTACTCGATCGAGACCGGCGAGCTGGCGGTCAGGACCGTCCGCGGCCTGCGCCGCAGCATCTGAAGGGCCGGCGGCCTCTCAGCCCGCGGCGGGCTCCTCGCGCGGCAGCAGCGACTCCTCCTGCGCGGTGAGCAGGCGCGCAGGGTCCACGAGCACGAGCAGGCGCCCCGGGATCTTCGCGAGCCCGGCGACGACGTCGGAGCGCATCCAGGCTGGCCCGTCCCCGACGTCCTCGAGCAGCGCCAGCGGGATGTCGAGCACCTCCGAGGCGCCGTCCACGAGGAAGCCGATCAGCTGCGCGCCCGAGCGGGCGACCAGGATCCGCGTCCGCTCCGCCGGGGCGCGGTCCGGCAGCCCGAGCTTGCGCCTGAGGTTGATCACCGGCACCACCCGGCCGCGCACGTTGATCGCCCCCAGCGCGAAGTCCGGCATCCGGGGGAACGGCGTGATCTCCACCATGCGGAGGATTTCCTGCACCTGCCGGATATCCACGCCGAAGAAGCTCCCGTCGAGGGCGAAGACGACCGCCTGCAGCAGCTCGCCGTGCTCCTCGTGCGCCTCGGCCATCGCGTCGGTTGGTGTAGCACCCCCCCGGGGGAAAAGCAACCGCGCCGGGGCGGCTCGTGATCCGCGCTTGCGCGGCGATGGCGCGCGATTGACAGCCCCCCGACGCTGTGCCTAGAATCGCGCCCGCGACGCGCACCGGCGAAGCCCGCGCGCGGCGAGCGGCAAAGGAGGCCGGCGATGCTCCAGGAGACCTCGAAGATCTGGATGGACGGGAAGTTCGTGGACTGGAAGGACGCGACCGTCCACGTGCTCACCCACACGCTGCACTACGGCCTCGGGGTCTTCGAGGGGATCCGCTGCTACAAGACCGTGGACGGCCCGGCGGTCTTCCGGCTCGCCGAGCACGTCGAGCGCCTCTACGCGTCCGCGCACATCTCGGGGCTGCAGGTCCCCTTCACGAAGGAGGAGTTCTCGGCGGCGATCCTCGAGACGCTCCGCGTGAACGGCATGGAGGCCGGCTACATCCGGCCGCTGATCTACGTCGGCTACGGCGCGATGGGCGTCTATCCGGGCCGCAACCCGATCCGCGTCGCGATCGCCGTCTGGCCGTGGGGGGCGTACCTCGGCGACGAGGGGCTGGAAAAGGGCATCCGCGTGCGGACCTCCTCGTACACGCGCCAGCACGTGAACATCAGCATGACCAAGGCGAAGGTCTGCGGCAACTACACCAACTCGATCCTGGGCAAGGTCGAGGCGATCAGCGACGGCTACGACGAGGCGCTCTTCCTCGACGCCAGCGGGCACGTCGCCGAGGGCTCGGGCGAGAACGTCTTCATCGTGCGCCGCGGGGCGCTGGCCACGACGCCGCGCTCGGCCGTGCTCGAGGGGATCACGCGCGACGCGGTGCTGACGCTCGCCGCCGACCTGGGGCTGGCGGCGCGCGAGGAGTTCTTCACGCGCGACCAGGTCTACGCCGCCGACGAGGCCTTCTTCACCGGCACCGCCGCCGAGATCACGCCGATCCGCGAGGTCGACCGCCGGGCGATCGGCCGCGGCGCCCGCGGGCCGGTCACCAAGGCGATCCAGGAGGCGTTCTTCAGCGCGGTGCGCGGCGAGAACGCGAAGTACCGCTCCTGGCTGACCCCCGTCCGCTAGCCGATGCCGAGGATCCTGCCCTTCCGCGGCGTGCGCTACGACCCGGCGCAGGCCCCCGACCTGACGCGGGTCACGGCGCCGCCCTACGACATGATCTCCCCCGCGGAGCAGGAGGAGCTCTACCGGCGCGACCCGCACAACGTCGTGCGCCTGATCCTGGGGCGCACCGAGGAGGCGGGCCGCCCGGTGGACCGCTACGCGAGCGCGGCGCGCGACTACCGCGCCTGGCGCGCCGCGGGGGTGCTGGCGCAGGACCCGGCCGACTCCCTGTATCTCTACCGCGAGGACTACGCGTGGGCGGGGCGCGTCTACCAGCGCCTCGGGCTGATCTCGCGCGTCGGCCTCGACGAGTTCGGCGGCGGGGCGTTCGCCCACGAGGCGACGATGAGCGGACCGAAGGCCGACCGGCTGCGGCTGCTCGAGGCCTGCGAGGTGAACTTCAGCCAGATCTTCGCGCTCTACTCCGACCCCGACGGGTCGGTGGAGGCGCCCCTGGTCGCCGCGACTGCCGGCGCCCCGCTGGTGGCCTTCGACGACGGGCGCGGGGTGGTGCACAACCTCTGGCGCGTCGACGACCCGGCGCTCATCGCGCGGGTGCGCGCGGGCTTCGCGGGCAAGCCCTTCATCATCGCGGACGGGCACCACCGCTACGAGACGGCGCTCGAGTACCGGCGCCTGATGCGCCAGCGCCCGGGGCGGTTCCGCGAGTCGATGGACGCCGTGATGATGTGCCTCGTGCGCATGGAGTCGCCGGGGCTGACGATCCTGCCGTTCCACCGGCTGCTGGCGGCGCCGGCGGACGGTCCGCTCCAGGAGCGGCTGGCGCCGGCGTTCACCTTCGAGGAGCGCGCGCTCCCCGAGGACCGCTCGACGTGGACCGCCGCCGCGCAGGAGCTGCTCTCCGGCGCCGGCGGGATGGCCTTCGGGCTGCACCGGGGGGGGACGAAGATCGCGCTGCTGCGGCCGAGGCCGGGCTACGACTTCTCGCGGCACCTGCGGCCCGGGACCTCGCCGCTGGTGGTGGAGCTGGACGTGACCGTGCTGCACCAGGGCATCTTCGGCGGGCTGCTCGGCCTGGACGAGCAGCGCCTCGTGCAGGAGGGGGGGGTGCGCTTCTTCCCGAAGGCGGAGGACGCGGCCGCCGAGGTCGACGCGGGGCGCGGCACGGCGGCGTTCTTCCTGCGGCCGACGCGCATGGAGCAGGTCTGGCGGATCGCGACCGCGGGCGTGCGCATGCCGCAGAAGTCGACGAACTTCTACCCCAAGCTCATCTCCGGATTGGTGTTCAACGAGCTGTAGTCCCCCGCGTGTTGCGGATCACAAAGGCCGGCACCCTCCGGGCCGTATCCTTGACAGTGGCAAACCGCCGGGAATAGGATCAAACGGCACGTTTTGCCCGCACCGCACCATCCGGCCGCACGCGCAGGGGAGGGACGGTTGATGATCGCACGAGGGCTCAGGTTGACCGGGGCGGCCCTGCCCCTGCTGCTGCTCGGCTGCGTCGTCGAGCAGCGCGACTTCGAGGCGCTCAAGGAGCAGGTCCGGGTCCAGCAGCGGCAGATCAACGAACTCAAGGCCCGGCAGGAAGAGCAGGGCCTGCGGATCGACACGCTCAACAACGGCTTCAAGATCCTCGGTGACAAGGCCGAGGAGAACGGCCGCCGCATCGACGGGCTCGAGGAGCGCGGGGGCGTCTCCGGCGGCGCCTCCATCGCCGTTCCCGAACCGTCGCCGTCCGCGGCGGCTCCCGCTGCCCCCGAGGCCGCGGCCCCGACGGTCCAGCCGCTGCCCGCCGCCGTTGCAGCGCCCGCCGCGAGTCCGGCCGCCGCCCCGGCGGCCGCGACACCGCCGCCCGTCCTGCTGACGAACCTCCCCAAGACGCCGGCGCCGGCGAGCGGCGGCGAGCTTATCTCCTCGTCGTCGAAGGCCGAGAAGCTCTACGCCACCGCGCTCGGCCTCTTCTCCAACCGCGACTACACCCCGGCTGCCGCGAAGTTCGAGGAATTCGTCACCGACTACCGCGACCACAAGCTCGCCGGCAACGCGCAGTACTGGATCGGCGAGTGCCAGTACTCGCAGCGGCATTTTGCCGAGGCGGCCGACGAGTTCGGGAAGGTGGAGAAGCTCTTCCCGGCCAGCCCGAAGGTCGCGGCGGCCCTGTACAAGAAGGGGCTCTCGCTCTGGGAGCTCAAGCGGACGGCCGACGCCCAGGCCGCGCTCCAGCGGCTGATCGAGAAGTACCCGCAGTCCGAGGAGGCGGGAAAGGCCCGCGAGCGGCTCGAGCGCTGGAAGTAGGCCCGGGGCCATTCCCCGCAGCGGTAAAACGGAAGGAGCAAGCCATGAAACGGACGATGCACGGTTGGACCGCCGTCCTCGCGTGCGCGGTCGCGCTGGCGACCGCGGCCGGTGCGCACGCCGCGGCGGCGCCGGCGGCGGGGGAGCGGGCAGGCTTCGAGACCTACGTCGTGCGCCGCGGCGACACGCTGTCGGGCGTCGCCAAGCGCGTCCTGGGGGACCAGAAGCGCTGGCGCGAGATCCTGAAGGACAACCCCCAGGTCACCAACGCGAACCTCATCTACCCGGGGGACTCGCTGCTCGTGCCGGTGCCGCAGCAGGCCGTCGCGGCCGCTCCGGCGCCCGCGGCGGAGGCAGCGGCCGCGGCGACGCCCGCGCCTGCCGCCACGTCTGCGCAGACGGCAGGGACGGCGAGTGCGGCCGGCGGCGGCGCTTCGGAGCGGGCGGCGACCGTCGAGGTCCCCGAGTTGCCCGTGGAGAAGGCGCGCGTGACCGGGACGGTCAACCCCGCGCTCTACCGCTCGGCCGGCTACATCGCGGACGGCCTGCCCGCCATCGCCATCGTGGCCTCCGAGGACGAGCGCGAGCTGATCGGCTCCGACGACGCGGCGGTCATCAACGCGCCGGTCACGCCCGGCCGGGTCTTCACCGTGGTGCGGGCCGACCGCCGCGTCTTCCATCCGCTGACGGGCGCGTACCTGGGGTGGCTGACGCGGGTACTCGGGACCGCGGAGGTCACCTGCCGCGACCTGCTGACGTCCACCGTGGTGCTGCGCGGGATGCGCGATGCCGCGGGCGTCGGCGACTACCTCGTGCCCTTCAATCCCGACGACCGGCTCGCGGAGGACGCTCTTCCCGGGAAGCAGCTGCCCGAGTGCGTTCCGGCGGGCCCGGCGGACGGCGTGGTCGTGGCCTTCGACGAGGACCGGCTCGGCGTGGCCGAGGAGGACCTCGTCTACCTCGACCAGGGGACGGCGGCGAGCGTCGGCCCCGGCAAGCGCTACGTCGTCTACCGCGAGGGCTACGGCGGCTGCCGGGCGCCCATCGGCGAGGTGCAGGTGCTGCGCGTTCAGGAGCAGAGTTCGACCGCCCTGGTGACGGCCAGCGTCGGCGAGGTGCTGGTCGGGGACCTGCTGCGCGCCCGGTAGCTACGGGGTCTCGTCCGCGAGCGCGGCCAGGATGAGCCGGCGGACCGCCTCGCGCACCTCGCCGTCGCCGATCGCGTCGAGCTCGCCCGCCAGCTCCGCGGGGAGCGCGGCGGCGGCGCGGCGCGGGCGGGCGGCAGCCGCCTGCGGGGCCGGCGCGGGGTCAAGTCTCCCGGTGACGAAGAAGAGGTCGGTCACCGCCTCGGCGCCGAAGCGCGCGGCGATGCGCCGGAGCAGGTCGGGCTTGAGCAGCGCGAGCTGCTGGGTCCACACCGGGCTCTCGGTGACGACGGTGAGCCGGCGGTTGACGACGTGCGAGGGGCGCGCGTGGGCGGCGATCTGGGGCCCGACCGCGGCGTCCCACGCGGTGAGCACCTCCTCCTCGCGCAGGCGGCGCTCCCACCCGAGGGCGGCGATGCGCTCCTTCAGGACGTCGCCGACGCGCGCGGGGCGCCTGGAAGCGGATGATCCCATGCCGGTATTGTAGGGCGGGGCGGGAAGGCTGGACAAGGGCGCACCAAAGGGGGCGGCATGGAAGAGGCGCAGATGCACGAGCGGATCCGGCGGCTCGCGCGCGAGAAGGGCGCGATCATCCTCGCGCACAACTACCAGCGCTACGAGGTGCAGCAGGCGGCGGACCTCGTCGGCGACTCGCTCGGGCTCTCGGCGAAGGCGGCCGAGACCGACGCGCGGATGATCGTCTTCGCGGGCGTGCACTTCATGGCCGAGAGCGCGAAGATCCTCTCGCCGCGCAAGAAGGTCGTCATGCCGCGCGCCGACGCGGGCTGCCCGCTGGCCGACACGATCACCGTCGAGAAGCTGCGCGCGCTGCAGGCCGAGCACCCCGGCGCGCCGACGGTCTGCTACATCAACTCCGCGGCGGCGATCAAGGCCGAGGTGGACGTCTGCTGCACGTCGGCGAACATGGACAAGGTCGTCGCCTCGCTCCCCGACAGGAAGGTCCTCTTCGTGCCGGACGGGAACATGGGCCGCTACCTGCAGAAGCTGCTGCCGGAAAAGGAGATCGTCACCTGGAAGGGGGTCTGCCCGACGCACAACCGGCTGCGCGTCGACCAGGTCCTCGAGCAGAAGCGGCTGCACCCCGCGGCGAAGTTCATCGCGCACCCGGAGTGCCGGCTCGACGTGATCGAGCTGGCGGACGCGGTGCGCTCGACGACGGGCTTCCTGCGCTATGCGAAGGAGAGCGACGCGACGGAGTTCATCATCGGCACGGAGGTCGGGCTGATCCCGCGGCTGGAGGCCGAGAACCCGGGCAAGCGCTTCTACCCGGCGTCCGAGGAGATGGTCTGCCCGAACATGAAGATGACGCACCTCGAGGACGTGCTGGCGGTGCTCGAGACCGAGGACAACGAGATCCTCGTGCCGGACGAGATCCGCGTGCGCGCGGTGCGGGCGCTCGAGCGGATGTTGAAGATCACCTGACCTCGGCGTAGAATCCGCTCCCCGCACACCACGGAGGGTTGCCCGTGCTCGATCTGAAGTTCGTCCGCGAGAACCTCGACCTGCTGCGCGAGCGGCTCGCCACGCGCGGGATGGACGTCGACCTGGCCCCCTTCCGCGCGCTCGAGGGCGAGCGGCGCGCGCTCATCCTGGAGATCGAGGAGCTGCGCGCGCGGCGCAACGCGGTGTCCAAGGAGATCGCCGCGGCGAAGAAGCGCGGCGAGGACGCGGCCGCGGCGGTCGCCGCGATGCGCGAGGTCGGCGATCGCGTCCAGGCGCTCGAGGCCCGCCAGCGCGCCAACGACGAGGCGCTCATCGAGCTGATGCGCAACGTCCCGAACCTGCCGCACGCGTCGGTGCCGGTCGGCGCGAGCGAGGAGGACAACCTCGAGGTGCGCCGCTGGGGCGCGCCGCCGGCGTTCGACTTCGAGCCCAAGGCGCACTGGGACCTCGGCGAGACCCTCGGCATCCTGGATTTCGAGCGCGCCGCGAAGATCTCCGGCGCGCGCTTCTGCGTCTCGTTCGGCCTCGGTGCGCGGCTCGAGCGCGCGCTCATCTCCTTCATGATCGACCTGCACGTGAACGAGCACGGTTACCGCGAGGTGCTGCCGCCGTTCCTCGTCAACCGCGAGAGCCTCATCGGCACCGGTCAGCTGCCGAAGTTCGAGGCCGAGCTGTTCCGCAGCGACCCTTCGGGGTACTACCTCATCCCGACGGCGGAGGTCCCGGTGACCAACATCCACCGCGGCGAGATCCTCGAGGGGGCGCGGCTGCCGGTGAAGTACGTCGCGTGGACGCCGTGCTTCCGCGCGGAGGCGGGCGCAGCCGGCAAGGACACGCGGGGGCTGATCCGCCAGCACCAGTTCAACAAGGTCGAGCTGGTGAAGTTCGCCGACCCGGCGACCTCCTACGACGAGCTGGAGGCGCTCACCCGCGACGCCTGCACGGTGCTCGAGCGGCTGGGCCTGCCGTATCGCGTCGTCGCGCTGTGCACCGGCGACCTCGGCTTCTCGTCGGCGAAGACCTACGACATCGAGGTCTGGATGCCGGGGCAGGGGCGCTACCGTGAGATCTCCTCCTGCAGCAACTTCGAGGACTTCCAGGCGCGTCGCGCCGAGATCCGCTTCCGGCCGGAGCCGAAGGCCAAGCCGGCCCTCGTGCACACGCTCAACGGCTCGGGCCTCGCGATCGGCCGGACCGTCGTCGCGATCCTCGAGAACTTTCAGCGCGCGGACGGCTCGGTGGCCATCCCCCCCGCCCTGGTCCCGTACATGGGCGGTGCGACGGAGATCACGGCGCCCTGAAAGATCACCGGAACGCGCGCTCCCGTTGTCAGAACCGGGGGCTGGTTGTATAGTACGCGCTCGCGAGCGGAGGGATGGCCGAGCTGGTTTAAGGCGACGGTCTTGAAAACCGTTGTTCCGTGCTGAACGGAACCGTGGGTTCGAATCCTACTCCCTCCACCAGGACCGTGCGAGGTGGAGGGCCAGCCGCCGCGACGGTGGGCAGAACGCACACGGAGAGGTGGCCGAGTCGGCTGAAGGCAACCGCCTGCTAAGCGGTTGTCCTGGGAAACCGGGACCCCGGGTTCGAATCCCGGCCTCTCCGCCAAGACACAATCCCGCGCCGGCATCTTGGCGCGGGCGCCGCTTTCGGGTATAGTACGCGGCCTGTAGTACGCGCCCTTAGCTCAGCTGGATAGAGCGACGGACTACGAATCCGTAGGTCGGGGGTTCGAATCCCTCAGGGCGCGCCACCTACTCCCTCGGGAATTCCGCTGGTTAGCGTCCATCTCCGAAATGGGAGTTGGCCACCTTCCGGACCTCTGTGTCCAAAAAGTGTCCATCGGTGAGCCGGCAAGGGTTTCGACTGCCCGTTGCTTGTGCGGCTGGGAGAGGTGGGCGTAACGCAGGTCATTCGAGTGACGCACCAGGATCTGGTTGCGGCCGAAGTCGACGTCGTTCCACTCCAGGTTCATCAGCTCGCCGCGGCGCATGCCGGTGTTCAGCGCCGCGACGACCATTGGCCGGAAGCAGGCCGGGCAGGCCCCGAGGGGGAGGCGATCTCGTCGCGCAGGAGGAAGCGCAGCCGGCGTTTCTCGGCGAGCATTGACCCACCTGGTTGGATGCAGGCAACATAGCCAAATGCGTTCCTCGTGCGTCGCAAGGCTCAAGGAGTCCGTCCCCGCGTTGCTGGCGGCCGGCTTTCTCCTCGTGGCGCCCCCGTGGTTGGAGCACGCCGGGGCGATGGTTCGAGAGAGCCCGGCGGCGGTCGCGGGCCCCGAGCGGGCCGGGGGCTACCTCCCTTCGGAAATCGTGGTGAAGTTCAAGCCCACGTCCACCGGGCGGGAACGGGCGGCCCTGCACCTCAGTCATGGGGGCAAGCCTCTCAGGGAGTACCGCGGACTCGACATGCAGAGGATCGGGCTGCCCGCGGGGCTGACGGTAGAGGAGGCGATCGCCCGGTACGAGCGGGACCCGAGTGTCGAATATGCGCAGCCCAACCGTCTCTTTGAGGTCCTGGCGAAGCCGAACGACCCGCGCTTCGCGTTCCAGTGGGGGCTCCAGGTGATGGAAGCGGCGCGGGCGTGGGACCTCACCGTGGGGAGCCCGGAGGTCGTTGTAGCCGTGATAGACACCGGCGTGGACTACACCCATCCGGACCTCGCCGCGAATATCTGGACCAATCCGGGTGAGATCCCGGGGAATGGCATCGACGATGACGGCGACGGCTACATCGACGACGTCCACGGCGTCAACACGATCCTGGCGCACACGGATCAGAAGGCGGGCGATCCCATGGACGACCACGGCCATGGAACTCACGTCGCCGGCACGATCGGAGCCGTAGGAAACAACGGGATCGGCGTGGTCGGCGTCAACTGGGATGTGAAGATTCTGCCCTGCAAGTTCATTGCCGCAAGCGGTTGGGGCTCAACCGCCGATGCCATCGAGTGCCTGGAGTACGTCCGGGGGCTGCGGGACCGGGGGGTGCGCATCGTGGCGACGAACAACAGTTGGGGCGCCGTAGGGTCCGTTGACCGCGCGCTCGAGGATGCGGTTCGCGCCCAGGCCAACGCGGGAATCATCTTTGTTGCGGCAGCGGCCAATGATTCGGCCGACATCGATCGCACCGGGTACATGCCGGCGGGGATCAAGATGCCCAACGTGCTCACGGTCGCCGCGACGAGCAGCACCGATGCTCTCGCCTCTTTTTCCAACTTTGGCGTGCTCGGTGTCCACCTTGGGGCCCCGGGGGAGGGCGTCTTGAGCACCTACCCCGGCTCCTATTCCCTGTTGTCGGGGACATCGATGGCCGCGCCGCACGTCGCCGGCCTCGCCGCTCTCCTCGCTGCCGACGACCCGAGCCTTGACGCCGGGGCCATCCGCAGCCTGATTCTTGCCGACGCCGAGCCTGCCGCGTCCCTCTCAGGCGGCACGCTGACCGGAGGACGGGTGAACGCCTACCGGTCTCTCACCTGCACCTCTTCGCCCTTCTTTGCCCCGACCCAGTACCCGACGCAGTCGTATCCGGTGGGCTTCGCGGTGACCCTCTCCGCGGTCAGTGTCAACTGCGCCACGCCGGTCGGGCCGGTGACGGTCGCCAGCGGTCTGGGGCAGACGATCGCGCTGCGCGATGACGGCGTGGCCCCGGACGTGGTGGCCGGAGACGGCACGTTTGCCGGGACGTGGTATCCGTCACGTCCTGGCGAGCAATTGACATTTTCCTCGCCGCTGGGAAGCAGAACGGTCACGACGCCGCTACTGACGATCGCGACCTCGGCCCTGCCCGACCCGGCGGTCGGGCGGCCCTATTCAGTCGTCCTCGGCGCCCAGGGAGGGATTCCGCCGTACACCTGGTCGCTGGTCTCCGGCGCACTGCCCCCCGGCCTTTCCCTCGCGGCCTCCGGCGTGATCTCCGGGTCGGCGGAGAACGCCGGGAAGTACCCTGTTCGGCTGGCTCTCGCCGATTCGGTCGGCAACGTGCACGCCCGCGACCTCCTCCTCCTGCCGAGGCTCGCGAGCAATCTCTCGCTTTCCTGGACGCGGGCCTACGACTCCCCGAGTTCGTTTGAGGAGGCGAGGAGCATCGCCTTCGACGAAGGCGGCGGCCTGCTTGTCGCCGGGGCCCGGCTCCTCTCTGCGAACAGCGGCATGGAAGACTTCGTCACGAAGCTCGATGTCGAGGGATACGGCATCTGGACGCGTTCGATCCCGGGCGCCAATTATGACGCGGCTGATGACGTCGCCGCCGACGGGCTGGGGAACATCTATGTGAGCGGGCGGACGGGAACGTCCACCGAGCAGCGGCTTTTCCTGGCAAAGTATGACTCGGCGGGGACCCTGCTCTGGATTCGGGACTATCCTTCCACCCTCAATCCTGTGTCCTGGGGCAGCATGGCAGTTCTGAGCGTTGCCGGGCCCGACGCGATATTTCTCAGCGCACCGGATTCGACGGCTTATTGCTGGACCACGTTGACGCTCAAGTACGACGCCTCCGGGAACCTGCTCTGGATGCGCCGGTCCCCGATCACGGTTCAGTCCGGCGGCGCGCGCTCGAGCTTGAACTCGAGCGCAATCGTCACGGACGGGGCAGGAAACGCGTACCTGGCGGGGACCCGTGCGAACAATTCCGGGGATTACCCGGAGGTGCTCAAGTACCTTCCTGACGGATCTGTGGCGTGGGACCGCACCTATGAGCCCGACGCGAGCGATCCGGGCGATTGCCGTGGGGCGGACATCGCCAGGGACGATCAGGGGAACCTCTATGTGTCCGGCTGGGGGCGGGTGTGGGGCACAGAAATCTACCGCTGGTTCGTCATGAAGCTCGACCCGGCCGGAGATCTGGTGTGGACCCGGACCTTTTCCGACTTCGTCGCAGACTATCAGTACCAGAGGGCCATCGCGCTCGATGGGCGCGGTCACGTCTACCTGGTGGGGGAGTCGGGTGACGGGCAGAAGTCCAACGCAGGCCAGGGCCTGATTCTCACCTACGACACCGGCGGCACCTTCCTCGGGAGCACCTTCTACGGGAGCAGCCGTGACGACGACGTGTTCAACGAGATTGTGGCAGATGATGCCGGCGGGGTCTTCGTCGTCGGCGGCCGGATGGGCTCGGCCGGGACTCCGTACACCGTCTTGAAATACCAGAACCCGTTGCTCAAGCTCGCGGAACCGATTCTCACGCCGCCGCCGGGGACCTTCCAGTCTCCCCCGGAGGTCACCGTTTCGAGCGCGGACCCCGGGGCGATCCTGCGCTACACCATGGACCGAACTGCGGCCTCCCGCACCCACGGGACGCTGATCTCGAGCGGCGCCTCCATCCCGGTCACGGCCACGTCGGTGCTCAACGTGTACGCCTACACGGCGGACGGTGGATATGACCCCGCGGCCACCGGCGGGACCTACACTCTTGCCGCGGCGCCGCCAACCTTCAGCCCCGCCGGCGGGGCCTTCAGCAATCCCCTGGCTGTCAGGATCCAGAGTTCTTCCCCGGGTGCGGTCATACGCTATACGCTCGACGGATCCACCCCGTCGGCTTCACACGGCGCCCGACTCGTCAGCGGGTCGGCGGTCTGGATCAACAGGCGTGCGACGCTCAGGGCGGTTGCCGTTGTTCCGGGCTGGGACGCTTCTCCAGCGCAGGGCGCGACCTATTCCTTCGAGGTGGCGCCGCCGACCTTCGCGCTTGTGGGTGGGGCGTCCAGCCCTCGCGCCGCCGCCGGACACGACAAGTCCAGCCTGACGGTCAAGATCACGAGTCGGACGAACGCCGCGGTGATCAAGTACACAACGAACGGCGAAACGCCCAGCCGCGCCACCGGGACGGTGCTTCCCGACCACGGGACGGTGGCCATCAGCAGGTGGTGCACCTTAAAGGCATTCGCCTACAGACCATATCCCCCGGACTGGCCGGATTCCCGGGTCAGCTCGGTGACCTATCGTCATTCGGCGCCCCCGTCCGAGGGGGAGAAGTAGCTCGCTCTGTCGCAACACGCCGCGGAAGCAGTGGTCAGCCGCGGGTCTCAGTCTGCAAGGCCGTGCCGTCTCGGATGCACGTCGGGGTGGATGAGGGACCTTGCACGGGACAGCGTCTTATCGGCCGCCGGCATGGCAAGTTGCTCTGTTGGCTGAGCCGGGTGCCGTCTTCGGGCGGGCAACCATCTGTGTCCCAAAAGTGTCCAACCAGAGGCGAAAACCGGTCACAAGGCGTCAAACGCAAAGAACATCGATCATAGTCGCAAGTCGTTTAAGAACGGGGGGTTGAAGCAGAATCTTCAATGTTCCCGAAGACTTGCTCCAACCCCCCTGGAGGGACTACGAATCCGTAGGTCGGGGGTTCGAATCCCTCAGGGCGCGCCACCTACTCCCTCGGGAATTCAGCGGGTCGTCCTCATCGGCGAGGCGGCGACCCAGCGTCGATCGTGGCCGTCGCCTTCGCGGAGCACTCGAGTCAAAGAGTGAAGCGATCCTTGACGGCCTCCGCGCGTGTAATTACGATGTGATCACCTGTGGTGCAGGGAGGTTGTCCATGAAGACGAAGCTGATCCGGATCGGCAACTCGCGCGGCGTGCGTATCCCCAGGAGCCTGTTGCAGGAGGTCAACCTCGGCGAGCAGTTCGAGATGGTGGCGGTTCGGGATGAGATCATTCTGCGTCCCTCGCGGCTGCCGCGGGCAGGGTGGGAAGACCAGTTCCGCGCCATGGCGGCGCAGCGTGACGATCGGCTCGTCGACAAGGCGGCCGAGGCGCCCACCGAGTTCGACCGGGGCGAGTGGGAATGGTGACGGCGTCGGATATCGCCAGGGGGACGCGCCCGATTGTCATCCGTCGGTTCGACGTCGTGCTGGTCAACCTCGACCCGGTCGTCGGCCACGAGATCAGGAAGACCCGGCCCTGTCTCGTCGTCTCCCCGGATGAGATGAACCGCACGATCGACACCTTCATCGTCGCGCCGATGACGACCAGAGGGCGCGCCTACCCGACCCGCGTGTCCTGCACCTTTCACGGAAAGAGCGGCCAGATTGTCCTCGACCAGATTCGGACGATCGACCGGGCGCGCATCGCCGGCCGTCTCGGCCGCATCGCCGAGGAAACACAGCGTACGGTCCTCGCCGCAGTCCAGGAGATGTTCGCCGAATAAAAGGGAGAAGACCGCGCCGCGCAACGCACTCAGGGCGCGCCAGCCTTCTCCCCTTCGGTTTCGCACGGCTCGCCCTGCTCCCGGTGCTCGCGCAGGTGGATCAGGCCGCCGGAGACGATGAACTTCATCGCCTCCTGCGCCGGGATGTCGAGCACGCGGACCCGCCCGCGCGGGACGATGAACAGCTCCCCCGAGAAGTTGTACGAGTGGGGGAAGTAGACCGCCACCTTGTCCAGCAGGCCGAGCTCCGCGAGGTCCTCCTGGGTGATGAAGCCCAGCTTTTCGAGGTCGGACACGCCGCTCATCTGCACGAGCACCGGGTGGCTGAACCTGCGCTCCTTGGCGAAGAACGCCGAGAGCAGGTCGCGCACGGCGCCCTCGATGGTCCCGATCAGCGGCGTGCGCTCGATGGTCCGGCGGAGGAAGCCCTTCAGAGGGGCGGCGATGATGGTCGAGCCGAGCCACCCGAAGACGGTCATCAGGGCGACGACGGAGAGCAGTCCGAGGCCGGGGATGTGCGCCCCGAAGAATGCCACCTCGATCTTGCGCACCGGCTCGTCCACGAGCATGAAGATCTGGTAGAGGATGTACGCCGTCACGACGAGCGGCGCGATGTAGACGAACCCCTGGAAGAAATAGCCGATGAGGCGCTTCACGCCCTCATTCTGGCCCAATCTCCCGCAGCGTCAAGTTGATTCCCGCCGATCGCCGGGTCTCTGACGTGCCTTGCCGGCGCCCGGCGCCCCTTGCTTCCGTGCTACAGTTCGCCCATGGCGGCCGCAACGAAGCGCCCCGCCGCGGACGACGAGCGTTTCATGCGCCTGGCCCTGCGCGAGGCGGCGCGCGCCGGCCGCTCGGGGGAGGTGCCGGTGGGCGCTGTGCTTGTCGACGGTGCCGGCCTGGTGATCGCCCGCGGGCTCAACCGGCCCGTGGCGGGCTCCGACCCGACGGCGCACGCCGAGATCGTCACCCTCAGGCGCGCCGCCCGGCGCCTCGGCAACTACCGCCTCCCCGGGACAACGCTCTACGTCACGGTCGAGCCGTGCGCGATGTGCGCCGGCGCTCTCGTGCAGGCGCGGGTCTCACGGGTCGTCTTCGGCGCCGCCGACCCGAAGGGGGGCGCCGCGCGGACGCTGTATCGCATTCTCGACGACCCGCGGCTGAACCACCGGGCGGAAGTCACCAGCGGAGTCCTCGAATCCGACTGCCGCGAAATGATTCAAGAATTCTTTCGTGTCCGCCGTCGCCGGTCCTGAATTTGCATCCCGCCCCGCCCGCCGCTATACTCCGCGCCGGAGAGGTGTCCGAGTGGCCGAAGGAGCCGGTCTCGAAAACCGGTAGAGCCGTAAGGTTCTCGTGGGTTCAAATCCCACCCTCTCCGCCAACGCGACCCCTCCGCGGCGCGATGTTCCCGTGGGGTGGAGGTCCTGGTGCTCGGGGTCGCGTTCGGCGGCCGATCGGATCGGGGCGCCGTAACTGCGCGGTGGCGCTTCGCGCCGCCTTCTTCCTGCGAATCCCTCGCGGCAGCGCCCTTCGAGGTCTTTCTGTGGAATGTGCTCGGGATTCGAATTCGGGGCGCGATCGGAATCGCGCCCCGTGACTGCGCGGAGCTTCGCGCTTCTTCCGGGGCGGCCGATCCGATCGGCCGCCGTAACTGCGCGGTGCTTCGCACTTTTTCCTGGGCCGCGATCGAAATCGCGGTCCGTGACTCGCGAAGGCGCTGCGCGCCGTCTCTCGTCTGTCCGTCCCGTCCGAACTCAGTCCATGGGCGCAGGCGGCAATTCCTTGCCTTATGCGTGATTTTCGTCTATTTTCGCCGGCGGAGAGATGTCCGAGTGGTCGAAGGAGCACGCCTGGAGAGCGTGTAGGGTCCTAAAGGCCCTCGCGGGTTCGAATCCCGCTCTCTCCGCCAGCCGCCGGGGCTCCGGGGAGAGCGGCGGGAGGGTGGATTGTGTTTGGCGCGGGCCGACATCGGCCGGCGGGCGGGGATGACCTGGTCCTGCGCGGCGGGAACCTGTGAACCCCGTCAGGTCCGGAAGGAAGCAGCGGTAAACAGGACCTCCCGGGTGCCGCAGGGGCGCCTGGCCTGAACCGTCCCGCCGGTCGATGCCGGCCCGCGGTGTCCCCGGGCGCGGGACGACGACAGGAGGGGTGAGTGGCCGATTCCTACCAGGTTTTCGCGCTGCGCTGGCGGCCCCAACGCTTCGCGGACGTCGTCGGGCAGGAGCACGTCACCCGCCCCCTGCAGAACGCCCTGCGCGAGAACCGCGTGCCGCACGCCTTCCTGCTCACCGGCGCCCGCGGCGTCGGCAAGACGACCACGGCCCGCATCCTCGCCAAGGCGCTCGTCTGCGAGAAGGGCCCGGCGGCCGAGCCCTGCAACGAGTGCCGCTTCTGCCGCGAGGTGACCGCCGGCAACGCGATCGACGTCATCGAGATGGACGCGGCCTCGAACACCGGCATCGACGACGTGCGCGACCTCAAGGAGAGCCTGATGTACGCGCCGGCGGCGGCGCGGCTCAAGGTCTACATCGTGGACGAGGTCCACATGCTCTCGAAGGCGGCCTTCAACGCCTTCCTCAAGACGCTCGAGGAGCCGCCGGCCCACGTCAAGTTCATCTTCGCGACGACCGACCTGCACAAGGTCCCGGTCACCATCCAGTCGCGCTGCCAGCGCTACGACTTCCGTCTCCTGGACCGCGCCGAGATCGTCGAGCAGCTGCGGCGCATCGTCGAGGCCGAGGGGATCTCGATGAGCCCGGCGGCGCTCGGCGCCGTCGCCTCGGCGGGCGAGGGGAGCATGCGCGACGCCGAGAGCCTCCTCGAGCAGGTGGTGGCCTACTGCGGCCGCACCGTCGCCGACGACGAGGTCGCCAGGGCGCTGGGGCTCCCCGAGGAGAAGCTGCTGCTGGCTTTCTGCGCCGACCTGCTCGCGCGCCGCGGCGGGGCCTGTCTTGCGGCGCTCGACCACGTTGCCGCGCTGGGCATGGACGCCCGCATCTTCGCGCGCGAGGTCCTCGGCATGCTGCGGCACCTCGCCGTGCTGCGCGCCGTCCCCGAGGCGACGGATCTGGTGCCGACGACCGCGGAGACGCTCGCCGAGCTGCGGCGCCTCGCCGCGCAGGCCAGCCCGGGGCACCTGCAGTCGCTCTTCGAGATCTTCCTGCGCGTCGAGACGGAGGTGCGCCAGGCGACGTTCCCGCGGCTGCTGCTCGAGCTGGCGGTGCTGCGCGCGGTGGGCCTGGAGGAGCTGCAGCAGATCGAGACGCTGCTCGCGCGGCTCGAGGGGCTCGAGCGCCGGCTGGCCGGCGCGGTGCCGCCCGACGGGGGGGAGGGCGAGGGCGCCTTCGCTCCGCCGCCCCCGGCCGTCGCCGGCAACGGCGCGTCCGATGCGCCGT
>DATDCY010000177.1 GCA_036524115.1 bacterium
ACCGAGCGCACGCGCGAGATCGGCATCCGCAAGGCGATCGGGGCGCGCGAGCGGCACGTCCTCTTCCAGTTCCTCATCGAGTCGGTGATCATCAGCAGCCTCGGCGGGCTCCTCGGCCTCGGCGTCGGGCTGCTCGCGGCCTGGCTGGTGCCGCAGTTCGGCCCCCTCAAGACCAACGTGGAGGTCTCGAGCGCGGTGCTCGCCATCGGCGTCGCCGGCGGGGTCGGCATCTTCTTCGGCTTCTACCCCGCCTGGCGCGCCGCGCGCCTCGACCCCATCGAAGCCCTGCGTCACGAATAACGGGAGAGCTGCCATGAGAAGAGTCGTCATCGCCGGTTGCCTGCTGCTGTTCCCCGGCGCCGCGTCCGCCGCCGACGCCCCGGCGGGCGCGCCGCTCACGCTCTCGGTGTCGGAGGCGGTCCTCGCGAGCCTCGCGAACAACCGCGCGCTCGCCGTGGAGCGGTTTGCCCCCGCGATCGCCCGGACCGGCGAAGAGTCGGCGCTGGCTCCGTTCGACACCGCGCTCAGCGGCTCGCTGGCAGGCGCCTGGGACGAGGCGCCCGCGGGCAGCTCCACGGTCTTCGCCAGGGGGGACAGCCAGTCGCTCGGCTTCGCCGTGTCGAAGCTGCTCCCCTGGGGCACGACCCTCGGCGCCAGCATCGACGCCCAGCGCACCTCGCCGCCGGACTCCTTCCAGACCCGTTTCGGGATGAGCGTCACCCAGGCGCTCCTGCAAGGGTTCGGCAGCGACGTGAACCTGGCGGCGGTGCGCCAGGCCCGCGTCGACACCGCCCTGTCCGCGCAGGAGCTGCGCGGGGTGACCGAGAGCCTCGTCGCGCAGGTCGAGCAGGCCTGCTGGAACTACCTGCTCGCCGGGAGCGGCATCCAGATCGTGGAGCGCTCGCTGCGCATCGCCGAGGACCAGCTCGCCGAGGTCAGGGAGCGGATCGCGGTCGGGCGGCTCGCCGAGATCGAGCAGGCCGCCGCCGAGGCGGAAGTCGCGCTGCGCCGGGAGAACCTGATCAACGCCCGCAGCCTCCTCGCCACGACGCGGCTGAACCTGCTGCGCCTGGTCAACCCGCCGGGACCGGACACGCTGACCCGCGAGCTGGTCCTCACCGACCTGCCCGCGCTGCCGCCCGCGGACCCGGACACCGTCGAGGCCCACGTGGCGCTCGCCGAGCGCCTGCGGCCCGATCTCGCGCAGGCGCGCCTCCAGCTCGAGCGCGGCGAGCTCGAGGTCGTGAGGACCCGCAACGGGCTGCTGCCGAAGCTGGACCTCTTCATCGGCCTCGGCAAGACCGGCTACGCCTCCTCCTTCCTCGACAGCGTCGACCCCGGCGGCCACGGCTACGACGTCAAGGCCGGCCTGACCCTGAGCTTCCCCTGGGAGAACCGCGCTGCCCGCGCCGCCGACCGCCGCGCCGCGCTCTCGCGCGACCAGGCCGCGGAGTCGATCGCGAACCTCGCCCAGCTCGTGGAGGTCGACGTCCGGGGCGCCTGGATCGAGCTCGCGCGGCTGCGCGAGCAGGTCGCGGCGACCGAGGCGACGCGGCGGCTGCAGGAGGAGAAGCTGCGCGCGGAGACCGAGAAGTTCCGCGTCGGCAAGTCCACGGCCTTCCTCGTGGCGCAGGCCCAGCGCGACCTGCTCCAGGCGGCGATCGACGCCGAGACCGCGGTGGCCGGCTGCCTCAAGGCCCAGGTCGACCTCTACCGGCTCGAGGGGTCGTTGCTCGAGCGCAGAGGCATCGCAACCGCGGGCCGCTGAAGGTGGCATAATAAACGCTTCACACCACGACGGAGGGACGCACATGGGCAAGACCGAGCAGGATCTCAAGGACGCCTTCGCGGGCGAGTCGCAGGCCAACCGCACGTACCTCGCGTTCGCGAAGCAGGCCGACAAGGAGGGGCACCCCGCCGTCGCGCGGCTCTTCCGCGCCGCCGCGTACGCCGAGACCGTCCACGCCCACGCGCACCTGCGCGTGCTCGGCGGCATCAAGGACACGGCGACGAACCTGCGCGAGGCGATCGGCGGGGAGACCCACGAGTTCCAGAAGATGTACCCGGCGATGATCGCCGACGCGGAGGCCGAGGGGAAGGCGCCCGCGCTGGCCTCCTTCCGCCACGCCAACGCCGTCGAGAAGACCCACGCCGAGCTCTACCAGAAGGCGCTCGACAACCTGGGCAGGAACGCGGACACCGCCTACTGGGTCTGCGAGGTCTGCGGCCACACCGCGGAGAACGAGGCGCCCGAGGTCTGCCCGGTCTGCGGGGCGCGCCGCCAGGCCTTCACCAAGGTCGATTGAGGACCGTCGCCCGCCCCGCCCCGGCGGGGTCCAGCGTGCGGCTGCGGCTGCTGAGCTGGAACATCCACAAGGGCATCGGCGGCCTGGACCGGCGGTACCGGCCGGAGCGGATCGTCGACGTGCTCGGGCACTACGCCCCGGACGTCGTCCTCCTGCAGGAGGTCGACGACGGGGCGCAGCGCTCCCGGCACGACCGCCAGGTGGACCTCTTCGCGAAGGCCCTCGGCATGTCGCACCGGGCGTTCTTCCCCAACGTGCGCGTGCGCGGCGGCGGGAGCTACGGCAACGCGGTGCTCAGCCGCCACCCGATCGCCGCCGCGCGCAACGTCGACCTGACCTTTCCCGCCAAGAAGCACCGCAGCGCCCTCTACGCGGCCCTGCAGGTGCACGGCGCCCACGGCGGGCGCCCGCGCGCGGTGCACGTCTTCAACCTGCACCTCGGCCTTTCGGGCTTCGAGCGCAAGTGGCAGCTCGGCCGCTTCTTCGCCGACCACCCCTTCGCCGGCCTCGGCGTGCACGCGCCGGTGATCGTCGGCGGGGACTTCAACGACGTCTGGGGCCGGCTCGCCCGCTTCTTCTTCGAGCCCGCCGGCTTCCAGGTGCCGGAGCGCCCGGTGCGGACATTCCCGGCCTGGGCGCCGGTGCGGGCCCTCGACGCCGTCTACGCCCGCGGCCCGCTGCGGGTGCGCCACCTCTACCGCTCGCACCTGCGCACGGCGCGCTTCGCCTCCGACCACCTGCCGCTGTACGCGGAGCTGGAACTGGTGTAGCCCGGGTCGCGGGGAGGGCTTTTCGCGCCCTGGCGGCGTTGCTTCTCGCGTTGCTTGTGCGGCGGGCACCAGCCCGCCTCCGCGCACGCTCGGCGCTGCCTTGCCAGGACACGAAAATCCGCTCCCCCCGACTCGGGCGCCCTCCCGTGGACTGACCATGCCAGGGACCGTGCGGAACCGTTGCCCTCGCTCCGCTGGGCGACCCACATCGTTGCCCTTGCTTCGCTGGGCGACCAGCAGACGGAATTCCCTTGTCTCATTGCAGCGTCCGCCGGGCGCCGAGAAGGGGTCAGATGCAAGGAGCGCGACGATCCGGCGACTGAGGCGGCCTGGTGGCCGCCGCAGGGAGGCGGGAGGAGTGCGACGCCGCAGGTGGCCCCTTATCGGCGCTCGGCGCGGCGCTCGGCGAGGAGCGTCGCGGCGCGGGCGGTGACGACCTGCGAGAGCCGCGCGTCCGCCGCGATCTCCCGCAGCTGCTGGTCGAGCAGCAGGTGCAGCAGCGCGAGCACGATGGCCGTGGGCGTCCCCGGGTTGTGGGCGAGCGCCACGCGCACCCGATCACGCACGCCCCAGCGCGCGTGGCGGGCGATCGCCGTGAGCACCTCCTCGCGCACCGGCGAGCGGGCGGCCATCCGCACGACCTCGACCTCGGTGATGCGCGGGTTGTTGAGCAGGTTCGCCACGACGGCGGGGTCAGGGTCGCCGAGCAGCCGCTCGATGAGCCCGATGTCGTTGCGGCGCGCCAGCGAGCGGCGCACGCCGAGCGGGACCTTGGCCAGGGCCTTCGGCAGCGCGGGGGCCGGCGGCGCGAGCCGCTCGTCGAGCGGCGGCAGGTCCAGGAACATCCCGGCCAGATCGTAGCGCCCGGCGCGGCGCGCGTGCGCGAGCACCCGGATCGCGAGGCCCTCGTCCCAGGCGATGCGCAGGCCCGGCGTGATCATCGCCTTGACGAGCAGGTCCGCGCCGGGCTCGTGCCGGTCGGCCGCCGCGATGATCTCGCCGAGCGCCGCCGCGATGAGGTCGGGGGCGTGCGCCGCCAGCCGCCCCCCGAGGGCGCGCGCGCGCTGCTCGGGGTCGACGATGCCCGCGAGGCACCGGCAGAGGTCCGCCGCCAGGTCCGCCGGCGCCGGCGGGCCGGCCCCTCCCTTCTCGCCCATAGGCCCTCCCTCGCGCCCCTCGCCCCGCGCCGCACGATAGCACAGCGGCAGCGCGCGGCTTTGACATCCGCACGGCCGGGAACGTAAAATCCGCCGGCCATGACCGCGCCGAAAAAGTCCTCGCCGTACTGGGCTCCCGCGCTCGAGGCGCTCGACCGGGCGGGCCTCGAGCGCCTGCAGCTCGAGCGGCTGCGCGCGACGCTCGCGCGCGCTGCGCGCGCCCCCCACTACCGCCGCGTCTTCAAGGCGCAGGGCGTCGACCCGCGGGGCATCTCCTCGCTCGCCCAACTCCCGGAGCTGCCGTTCACGGTCAAGGACGACCTGCGCTCCGACGCGAACTTCCCGTACGGCTTCCTCACGGTGCGGCGCGACCGCCTCGTGCGCCTGCACTCGTCCTCGGGGACGACGGGCCGCCCGACGGCGGTCTTCCACACCCGCCGCGACCTCGCCGCCTGGACCGACCTGCTCGCGCGCTCGCTCTGGATGATCGGCGTGCGACCCGGCGACGTCTTCCAGAACATGATGGGCTACGGGCTCTTCACCGGCGGCCTCGGGCTGCACTACGGCGCGGAGCGCCTCGGGGCGCTGACCATCCCCGCGGGGGCCGGCAACAGCCGCCGGCAGATCGCGCTCATGCAGGACTTCGGCACCACCGTGCTGCACATCATCCCCTCGTACGCGCTGCGGCTGATCGACGCGTTCCGCGAGGCCGGCGTCGACCCGCACGCCCTCGGCCTGCGCGCGGCGGTCCTCGGCGCCGAGCCGCACTCCGAGGCGGCGCGCCGGCGCATCGAGGAGCTCTTCGGGCTGCGCGCCTACAACTGCTACGGCCTCTCCGAGCTCAACGGCCCCGGGGTCGCCTTCGAGTGCCCCGAGCAGGACGGGCTGCACCTCTGGGAGGACGCCTACCTCGCCGAGGTCGTGGACCCGGCGACCGGGCGCCCCGTCCCGGACGGCACGCGCGGCGAGCTCGTGCTGACGAACCTGACGCGCGAGGGGATGCCGCTCGTGCGCTACCGCACGCGCGACCTGACGACGCTGCGCGCGGAAGCCTGCCCCTGCGGCCGCACGCACCGGCGCATCGAGAGGATCACGGGGCGCACCGACGACATGCTCATCGTCAAGGGGGTCAACATCTACCCCGTCCAGGTCGAGCGCGTGCTCATGCGCTTCGCCGAGATCGGCAGCGAGTACCTGATCGTGCTCGCGACGGTCAACCATCTCGACCAGTTCGCGGTGCGCGCCGAGCTGAAGGCCGACGCCTTCCGCGGCGACCTGCACGCCCTCGAGGCGCTGCGCAAGCGCATCGCGGACGAGCTGCGCAACGAGATCCTGGTCAGCGCGCGCGTCGAGTTGCTCGAGCACGGCAGCCTGCCGCGCGGCGAGGGCAAGGCCGTGCGCGTGCAGGACCTGCGCGAGAAGTAGCGGCGCGGACGGCGGACAACGGGAGGGAGCCATGGCGCACCAGATCGCGATCTTCGCCGAGAACCGGCCCGGGCGCCTCGAGCGCGTCTCGCGCGTCCTCGGCGAGGCGGGCGTCAACATCCGGGCGATCACGATCGCCACCGCGGAGGCCTTCGGCGTCATCAAGCTGCTCGTCGACGACCCCGGCAAGGCCTACGCCGCGCTCGCGGCCGGCGGGGTCCCGGTCTTCAAGCGCGAGATCGTCGCGATCGTCATGGACGACCGCCCCGGCGGCCTGCACGAGGCGACGGCCGCGCTGAGCGCCGCGGGGATCAACATCGAGGACGCGTACGGCTTCGTCGTCGAGGACAAGCGGCGCGCGGTGCTCGTCGTCGAGGTCGAGAAGATCCCCGAGGCGATCGGCGTCCTGCGCGAGCGCGGCATCCGCACCCTCTCCGACGAGGAGATCTACACGCTCTAGATGCGCGCTCCGCGGTACCGAGCCCTGCTGCTGGATCTCGACGGCACGCTCCTCGACGTCGAGATGCGCAGCTTCCTCGAGGCCTTCTTCCCGCTGGCGGCCGCCCGCTTCGGCGGGCCCCGCGAAGCCGATGCCATCGCGCGCGCCCTGGGCGAGGCCGCCCGGGCCATGGCACGCGCCACCGACGGCGCCCGCACCGTCGACGTGGTCTTCCTCGAGGCCTTCGCCCCCGCGGTCGGCCTGACGCCCGGCCAGGTCCGCGCCGTGTTCGAGGACTTCTACGGCGGGGACTTCGAGCAGCTGCGGCGCCTGACGCGCCCGGCCCCCGCAGCGCGGCGGCTCGTGGATCGTGCGCTCAAGCTCGGGCTGCAGCTGGTGCTGGCGACGAACCCGGTCTTCTTCGACGCCGCGATCCGCGCGCGCATCCGCTGGGCGGGGCTCGAGGACGTCCCGTTCAGCCTCGTCACGGCCGCCGAGCTCATGCGCTGGACCAAGCCGCACGCCGGCTATTTCGCGCAGGTGCTCGAGCTGACGGACCTGCGGCCCGAAGAATGCCTCATGGTCGGCGACGACCCGGTGATGGACATGTCCGCGCGTCGCGTCGGCATCGCCACCTGGCTGGCGCTGCGCCGCGGGCAGAAGCCGCGCGCGGCGCCGCTCGCGGACGAGAGCGGCACCCTCGTCCAGCTCTCCCGTTCTCTCTAGAGCACCCAGCGGCCGTCGCGGAGGATCTCCTTCGTGCGGCCGCCGGGCAGCTCCGCGGCCAGGGAGGCCTTGAAGACCACGTAGTCCTGGTGGAACGGCGTCGCGACCTTCCCGCCGAAGCCGTGGTTGTCGCCGAACGCGACGTGGACCGTGCCGAGGATCTTCTCGGACTCGAGGATGTTGTCCGGCCGCTTCGCCCCGGGGTTGGTGCCGACGCCCAGCTCCGCGACGTTCGCGTTGAGGGCGCTCTCGCGCACCTTCCGGCGCAGCAGTTCGGCTGCCGGCCCCTCCCCCTCGACCTCGTGGAGCAGTCCGTCCCGCACCCAGAGCGCCATCGGCTTCTTGAGCCGGTCGGTCTGCGACCACTCGGCGATCAGCACGCCCTGCGTCGTCCCCTCCAGCGGCGCGAGGAACGCCTCGCCCGCCGGCAGGTTGCCGTACTTCCCCGGCACGTGCAGGAGCCCGTCGTCGGGGTGGCAGACCCGTCCGCCGAGGTCCATCCGCAGGTAGGTGCCGTTGGCGCCGCGCACGATTGCGCGCCGCGCCCCGTTGAGCACCGCGGCGCACGCCGCCGTCCTGCGCGCGACATCCTTCCAGTCCACGGCCATCGGCCCGGCGAACATCAGGGGATCGAAGATCGGCATGCTCGCGTAGCGCGCCTTCGCCAGCGATGTCGCGAAGCTGCGGAAGCGCGTGTGCGTCGTCGAGTAGCGCGAGAGCCCGACCACGACCTGCGGCGCCACGGCCGCGCCCTTGCGGAGCACCCGCGCGGCCGCGGCCAGGTCGCGCGCGCTCGCCCTCTTGGCGAGGATGCGCGCGAGCACGCCGGAGCGCTCCAGCGCGCGGACCGCCTCCTCGCCGAAGAACTGGGCCCAGAGGCCGGCGGGCGGCTCGGCCCCGTGCGTGCCGGTCGGCGCGTACTCCACCAGCGTCGCCTCGCCGGCGAGCTCCGCCGCCAGTTCGGCGGCCTCGCGCGCGCAGCGATGCTGGCGCACCCAGCCCGGGTTCGCCGCGTCGGGCAGGTCGGCGAACACGAGCACCCGCTCCGACTTCTTCAGGCGGATGTTCTCCCGGAACAGCTTGAGCAGCCCCTCGCGATACCGCATCGTCCCCCCCCTCGCGCGCCGCGGGTGCGGCGAAGCCCTCAGTCGCCCGTGCCGAAGGAGACGGCGCGCACCGTGCTCGCGCCCCCCTCGACCGCGGCCTCGTCGACCGACCGTTCCTGCCCCTTCCAGCGCACCCGCGCGCGGTAGACGCCCGGCGAGAGCTCGAAGCGCGACGGAAGGCTGCAGGAGCGCGCGACGACGGTCTGTTCCTCCGGCTCTCCCTGCAGCACCTCCGTCCCCCAGGCGCAACCGAAACCGGCGCTGTCCCCGGCGATCTCCTGGCCGGAGGCGTCGAGCGCCTGCACGAACAGCTCGCCGGTCGGGAACGTGACGCGGACCTCGACGCGCTCCCCGGGCGCCACCGCGACCGCGGCGGTCTTCTCCTGCCCGGCGTAGCGGGCCTTGACGACGTAGACTCCCCCGGGGAGCGCAAACGAGGCCGGGAAGAGCTCGGCCAGCCGTCCCGCCTCCTGGGCGCTCTCGCTGCCGCCCGGACGCAGCACCACGCCCCAGCCCGCGTCCCCGCCGGGGGAGATCCCGCGGACCTCCTGGCCCGTGCCGTGAATAGCGCGCACCACGATCGCGGACTCCATGTCCGCCGCGATGCGCCGCAGCGCCCCTTCGAGCTCCGCCGGGGACGAAGCCGTCGAGACCGTCCCACCCGTGCGCTCGGCCAGGCAGCGGTACGGGCCTCCCCACGACGGATCGAACACCGGCGCGGGCGCCCCGGCGGTCCCGGCCTCGGGCATGTCGGGCTGCGCACCCGGCTCGGGCGGGCGCGCCAGCAGTACGAGGTGGATGCGTGCCGCGCCGCCCCCGGGCGGGGGGTTCGAGCCGCAGAGATCGGCGGGGCACCCCTCGGCGTCTCCCGCGAGGATGACCACGGCGTGCTCCCCGGCGGCCTCGGCGAGGTCGCCCATCGCGGCCTCGGCCGCCTTCGCGGGGTTGCGCGGCCCGCGGCCGAGGCCGGCGGCCGCATCCAGCGCCGCGACCAGCTCGCCGTGGCCCCAGGGCCCGGGCGGCCTGACCTGGTCGGTTCCGCCGCACTCCCCCTCGGCCCCCGCCAGCGCGCGCACGCCGACCCAGAGCCCCGCCGGCGGCCTAGCGAGGAACGCATCCAGGCCGGCGCGCAGCACGGGCTGCCCGCTGCCCGGTGGAGCACCGCCGGGGCCGGCCGCCAGTGCCGGCAGGTCGGCGACGACGACGAGGCCCGGGGACTCGAGCGCCGAGCGCAGCGCCACGACGCCCTCGCCCAGCGGCACCCCTTCCTCGGCCTTCTCCGCCTTCTGCTCGACCGGCGGCGCCTCCCGCTGCTGCAGCGAAGGGATCCCGGCGGTCTTCCCGGGCGTCGCCGATGGCCGGCGCGCCGTGAGGCGCTCGAGCTCGTTCTCGAGCGAGGCCTTGCGCCCGAAGAAGTAGGTCGCGAGAAAGACCGCCGCGGCGGCGAGGAGCAGGCCGGCGACGTAGACCAGGCCCGGCCGCCTCATCCGGCCGTCCCCGCGGACCCCTCGGCCGCCGCGAGCTCACGGAAGCCGGCGGGGACACCGGGACGCACGCGGACGGTGGCGGACTCGCCGAGGGTGACCGTGCCCGGCGGCCCGCCCCTGACCTTGCGCACGTTCCTGCGTCGCGTGTACGCCACGTCCACCATGCCCTGCCCCCTCGCGCCGCTGTGCCAGGCCGCGATCGCCCCCGCGGCCGCGATGGCCTCCGCGGGGGGCTCGCCGCCGGCCCCCTTGAGGACGACGTGCGCCCCCGGGAAGTCGCGGACATGAAACCAGTAGTCCTCCGGCGCGGCGACCTTGCCCGTGAGCCGGTCGTTCCCCGCGCCGCTCTTGCCGACTAGGATACGCCAGCCCCCGGCGCCGCGGTACTCCCTGATGCCCGGGATCGACTTGACACCGGCGGCGCCCGCCGGCCTCGTCGCGCCCGATGCGCTCCGCCCGCCGTCCTGCGCCGGCAGATCGCCCGCGGCCAGCTGCTCCTCGAGCTGCAGGCGGCGCGCGGCGATCGCCGGGAGTTTCCGGGCCGCGAGCTCCGCGCGGCGGCGGATCTTGCGCGCGCGGGCGAACAGCGTCGCGGCGTTCCGCCGCGCGTCGAGCGCAGGGTCGAGAGCCACTTCTGCGTTCGCGCCCGAGACCGGGTCGGTGACCGCGAGCCGCGTCGCGCCCCGCGGCACGACCGCGGCGCCGGAGGCCAGGGCTGTCCCGGCCGCCTGCGCCAGCGCGGCCTCGGCTGCCGCTTCCGCGCCGGCTTCGCGCCGCCGCATCGCCTCCTCCGCGTCGAGCTTCGCCGCCAGCCGCCGGACCCGCCGCTCCACCTCGATGTGCCGGCGCTCCGTCTCCCGGCGCCGGTCGCGCTCCGCGAAGAACGCTTCCGCCGCCGCGCTCATCGTCGGCGCCTCGACGTGCGGCTCGCCCTCCCAGGCCGGGACGGGCAGCGGGAGCAACGCGCCCCGCAGCGGATAGGAGACCGGCCGGATCTCGCCGCGCTCGACCGCGGCGCGGCAGGCCAGCAGCTGCGCGTGCACCGCCGCTCCCGGGTCGGCGTCGAATCCGGCGGCCGCGCGGGCCCGCGCCTCCGCCAGCGCGAGCGTCGCCGGGCCGACGCCCTGGAGCCGCCGGCACAGCAGCTTCGGGGCGCCATCGCTCTCGCGCCAGAGCGCCGAGAACGCCTGAGGGTCCAGCGCCCAGGGATCGAGCCGGTCCGCGGCGGGAGGCGGCGCGTACGGCTCGCCGGGCAGCACCGTCCGCACGCGGCTCAAGGGGAAGGCGACGTGCTGCAGGGCGTCCACGATCGTCCCCGCCTCCACCAGGACCAGGTTGCTGTGCTTGCCCATGATCTCCGCGACCAGCCGCAGACCGCTGCCCCCGCCGCGCCCCGCGGCGAACTCGAGCTCCACGACGCGCTCCATCCCGGGACACCCGGCCGCGGCGAGCGTCCGTCCCTCCAGCCGCTTGCGCAGCAGCCTGCAGAAGGCCGTCGGCGCCGGGAGCGCCGCGGGCCGCGCGGACGAGAGGTGCAGCCGCGGGTCGTCCGGGTCGGTCGAGACGAGCAAACGGCGCTCCGCCCCGCCCCGCAGGACCAGGACGATCGCGCGGGGCGATGGCTGGAGGACGGCCTGGACGCGCGCCGGCAGATCCCGCGCCAGCTCGCGCGCCACGGCCTTGAGGACGATGGCTTCCATGGCTGCTGTCGTGCCGCATCCTAGGACATGCCCCCGACCCGCGTCAAACGCACGTCCGCGCGGCGCGCGGACCGGCAGAGCACCCAGGCGCATGCGGATCGTGGACATTCGAGTTGACTTTCCCCGTCCGCCTCCCTAGGATTCACCTCGGTCCGGAGGTGGTCATGGCGGAGAGCATGACTGGCTACGGGCGCGGGGAGTACCGTAGCGAGCGGTACCACGTCGGGGTTGAGATCAAGAGCGTCAACCACCGCTTCCTTGAGATCAAGCTGCGCCTTCCCCGCGAGCTCGGTGCCAGCGAGAACGCGATGCGGGCGGCCCTGCGGCAGCGCTTCGCGCGCGGGGCGGTCGACGCGACGGTCCAGCTCGAGCGCCAGGAGGGCGACCGGCGGTTCGCGGTGGACGAAACGCTGCTCTCGCAGGTCGCGGAGGGGCTGGCCGCGGCGGCGCGGCGACTGGGGATCGAGGGCAGGTTCGACCTCGCGACCCTGGCGCAGTTCCGCGAGATCTTCCGCTTCGAGGCGCCGCCCGACGACCTCGCGGAGCTGGAGGCGGGCGCGCAGGCGGCGTTCGAGGCCGCGTGCGAGCAGCTCGAGGCAGCGCGCCGGCGCGAGGGCTCGGTGCTCGAGGCGGCGATCGGCGCCTCCCTCGGGGAGCTGCGCGGGGTGCACCGCCGGATGACGGAGCTGGCGCCGCAGGTGGCGCGCCAGCTCAAGGAGACGATCGCGGCGCGCGCGGCCGAGCTCTTCGGGCAGCAGCGGCTGGCGCCCGAGCGCATCGAACAGGAGGCGGTGCTGCTGGCGATGCGCAGCGACGTGACCGAGGAGCTGACGCGCCTCGGCGGGCACCTCGAGGCGTGCGGCGCGGCCCTCGCCGCGGGGGAGCCCGCGGGGCGGCGGATGGACTTTCTGCTGCAGGAGATGCACCGGGAGCTGAACACGGCCGCGGCGAAGGCGAACACGGGGGCGCTGGCGCAGCTGGCGATCGACGGCAAGCTCGAGCTGGAGAAGGTGCGCGAGCAGGTCCAGAACCTGGAATAGCCCCGCCGGCACGGCGGGTTCTTGATGCAAGGAGGAGACGAGATGGCCAGAAGACCGAAGGCGGCCGCGGCGCCGAAGCAGGCGGAGCCCAAGAAGCGCGCCGAGATCTCCGTCCTGGTGGTCGACGACGAGATGAACCTCACGCTCGCCATGCGGCGGCTGCTCTCGGCCGAGGGGTACCGGACGGAGACCGCCAACTCCGGCGACGAGGCGCTGCGCAAGGCGCGGGAGGCGCACTACGACGTCATCTTCCTCGACGTGAACATGCCGGGGATGAACGGGCTCGAGACGTTCGTCAAGCTCGGCGAGGCCGCGCCGCAGAGCGCCGTCGTGATGATCACCGGCTACGGCAAGACCCTCAAGGCCGTCATCGAGGAGGCCCGCTCGCTCGGCGTGCGGGCGGTGATCGACAAGCCGTTCAAGATCAACCAGATCACCGAGGCGATCCGCGCGATCATCCCCCACGCGGACTAGGGCTGAGGCGGGCACCGGCACCCCCGAGGCGCGAGAGGCGGACGCGACCGTGGCCATCACGCTCGTGAACATCGGCTTCGGCAACGTCGTCGTGGTCGAACGCATCGTCGCCGTCGTCCACCCGGGCTCCTCTCCCGCGCGCCGGCTCAAGGAGGACGCCCGCGAGAGCGGCCGGCTCGTCGACGCGACGCAGGGGCGGCGCACGCGCTCGATCCTCGTCACCGATTCCAACCACGTGATCCTGTCCGCGGTGCAGGGCGAGACCATCGCGCAGCGCCTCGCCCCGCCGGCCGCGGGCCGGCCCGAGCCGGCCTAGGGCGACCGCGCCAGATCCGCGCGAAACGCGCGGTCAGCGGGGGCAGACCTGTCACTTGGCCTGGATCCTCGTGGGTTGTCGCTCGGGCCAGACCGCGTCGCTCGCTTTAGGCGTTTCTTGTTTCTTCCGCCCCGTTCTTCGTGAGCGAATCCAAGCTCATTCCCTGGTTGGGATGCCCGCTGCTCTGCTGGATCCGCGCGTACGCGCGGATCTGGCGGCCGCTTGGCGCCCCGGGCGTCCAGCGCGTATACTTCCGGCGCCATGCTCTCGGACCGCCGGATCCTGCTCGTCGTCAGCGGCGGCATCGCCGCCTACAAGGCGGTGGAGCTGCTGCGCCTGCTGCGCAAGGACGGTGCCGACGTGACCGTCGTCATGACGGCGAACGCCAAGCGCTTCGTCGGCGCCGCCACCTTCCAGGCGCTCTCGGGGCACCCCGTCGCCGACGACCTCTGGGCCTTCAGCCCCGGCCTGCCGATCGAGCACCTCGCGCTCGCCCGCGGGGCCGAGCTGGTGGTCGTCGCGCCCGCGACCGCGAACATCCTCGCGAAGATGGCCGCCGGCCTCGCCGACGACCTGGCGACGACGCTGCTGCTGGCCGCGACCGCGCCGGTGCTGATCGCGCCGGCGATGAACACGAACATGCTTGCCCACGGGGCGACCCGCGCGAACCTCGCGACCCTCCAGTCGCGCGGCGTGCTCGTCGTCCCCGCCGAGAGCGGCCCGCTCGCCGCCGAGGAAGCGGGCCCCGGGCGCCTCGCCGCGGTCGAGACGATCCAGCGACGGGTGCGCGAGCTGCTGGGCGCGCGCGGCGACCTGGCGGGGCGGCGCGTGCTCGTCACCGCCGGCCCGACGCGCGAGGCGCTCGACCCCGTGCGCTATCTCTCGAACCGCTCCTCCGGGCGGATGGGACTGGCGATTGCCGCGGCGGCGCGGCGGCGTGGCGCGGAGGTGACGCTCGTCTGCGGGCCGATCGCGCTTGCCCCGCCCGCGGGGGCGCGCGCCGTTCCGGTCGTGACGGCCGAGGAGATGCGCGCCGCCGTCCGCGCGAACCTCGACGGCGCAGACGTGGTCGTGATGGCCGCCGCGGTCGCCGATTACCGCGCGGCCGAGCCGTCCGCGCGGAAGATCAAGAAGGCGGGACGGGAGCGCCTCGTCCTGGAGTTGGAGCCGACGCCCGACATCCTGGCGGAACTCGGCGCGGCGGGCGGCGGGCGGCTGCTCGTCGGGTTCGCGGCCGAGACCGGCGATCCCGCGGAAGCCGCGCAGCGCAAGCTCCGCGAGAAGAACCTCGATCTCGTCGTCGCGAACGACGTCTCGCTCCCCGGTGCCGGCTTCGACGTCGAGACCAACCAGGTCGAGATCTTCACCCGCGACGGCCGCCGCGTGCCCGTGCCGCTCGCGCCGAAGACCGAGGTCGCCGACCGCATCCTCGACGAGGTCGCGGCGCTTCTCGCGCGGCGCGGAGGGCCGTGAGCGCGAGGCGCCGGCCCGCCGCGGAGCTCGCGGACATGGCGCGGCAGGCGCGGGAGCAGCTCGAACGCGTCCGCGGGAGCCGCTGGCCCGGCTTCGACGCGC
>DATDCY010000178.1 GCA_036524115.1 bacterium
CGTGCGTTGATGGCCAGGTTGAGCAGGACCTGCTCGATCTGGCCGGCGTCGGCGAGGACGTCCCCGAGCACGGGCGAGAGGCGGACCTCGATGCGGATGTCCTCGCGGATCGTCCGCCGCAGGATGCCCTGGAGGTGGGCCACGACCGCGCTCAGGCTCGTCCTCTTGAGCTTGAGCACCTGCTTGCGGCCGAACGCCAGGAGCTGCCGCGTGAGGTCGCTCGCGCGCCGGGCGGCCTGCGCCGCCTGCTCCACCGCGTCGCGACCGGGGGATCCCGCCGGCAGCTCCGGAACCGCCACGTTGAGGTTCCCGAGGACCGCGTGGAGAAGGTTGTTGAAATCGTGCGCGATGCCGCCGGCGAGGATGCCGAGGCTCTCGAACTTCTGGGCCTGCTGCATCTTGACCTCGATGGCCCGCCGCTGCTCCTCCTCGCGCACCCGCGCCGTCACGTCGCGCGCCACCCCCCGCCAGCCCGCGAGGGCGCCCCCCGGGCCGAAGACCGGCACACCGCTCACGGCGATGCACACGCGCCTGCCGTCGGCGTGCAGGTACCAGCCCGTGAAGTCCCGCACGGGCAGCGGCGGGTTGCCGTGCTCGGCGAGGTACTGCCGCTGGCGGGTCTGGTCGTCCGGCGCGGCGAACTCCACCGGGCTGTGGCCGAGCATCTGGGCGGGGGCCCGGCCGAGCATCGGGAGGCAGTGCTCCGAGGTGGAGGTCAGCCGCCCAACGGCGTCCATCTCCCAGTACCAGTCCCCCATGCTTTCGACCATGTCCCGGAAGCGCTGCTCGCCATCGGCGAGGGCGAGCAGCGCCGCCACGTGCGCCGTGGTGTCGTTCACGACCGCGATCACGTGGTGCACCGCGCCGTCGATGACGACGGGGGCGAGCGTGCTCTCGGCGTGCAGCCTCCCGCCGTCGAGCGCCGGCATCGAGAAGTCGAAGTGCACCGTCCGTCCGGTCGCGAAGGCCTCCGCGAGCTTCACGCGGCCGACGGCGGCCGCTTCGCCGACGAAGTCGAAGATGTCCCGGCCGATGATCGCCGCCGCCGGGCGGCCGGTGAGCGAGCGGTTGAGGTAGAGCACGGTGCCGTCGCGGTCCAGCTCGAGGATGGTCGCGGGCGCCTGCGTGACGAGCGAGCGCCAGCGCGCCTCGCTCTCGCGCAGCGCCTCCTCGGCCCGGCGCCGCTCGCTGATGTCCAGGACCCAGGTGATCGTGTGGGTCTCGCCGCCGACGACCGTCGGGACCGCCGTGAAGAGCACCGTGACGATTGCACCGTCCCTGCGGCGCATCGGCACCTCGCGCGCCACGAGGTGCCCCGTGGCGCGCAGCTCGCCGATGAGCGCGTCGCGCTGGGTGCCGGTGACCCAGAGGTTCAGCTCGACGCTCGTGCGGCCGATCACCTCCTCGCGCCCGAAGCCGAGGATGCGCAGGAAGGCGTCGTTCATGTCGAGGATCTTCCCGTTGTCGACGCGCGCGAGCGACATGCCGGCCGGCGTCGCGTGGAACGCGCTGCGGAAATTCGCCTTCGAGGTCTCGAGCGCCGCCCGCAGCTCGTCCCGCTCGCGCTCGAGCGCCGCGAGGCGCCGGTCGCGCTCGTCGTCGCCACCGGCGTCGGGCCGGGGGGGGCCCAAGGCCTGAGGGGTGGTCACGCCATCATCTCCCGTGCGGACTTCGTGTCCGGACGCCTCGGACCGCGGCCGCGCGGCCAGGCCGACGCCCGGAGACGATTATCGCGGAGGGGAGCAGCGGAAGTAAAGCGCTCCCGGCGGTCCGCGCCCGCCGGATTGACGCCGCCCCCCGGTTCCCCTACAACAGTCGCCACGCCCGCCCGGCAGTCAGGCCGGGAGCGCGATCGCGCGGCGGGCGCGGCCGAACCCCGGGGAGGAAGGTGTGATGACCGTCGATTTCGGCCCCTATGCGGACCGCCTCTGCACGGCGGAGGAGGCGGCCCGGACGATCCGGTCCGGCAGCAGGCTCTTCATCGGGACCGCCTGCGCGACCCCGCGCGCGCTGATCGGCGCCCTCGAGGCGCTGCGCGAGCCCCCCGAGGACGTGACGATCTACTCCTTCCTCACCAACGGCGCCATCCCGCTGAAGGACGGACGTCCGGCCTCGCGGTACCGCCACGCGTGCTTCTTCGTCGGCAGCGACACGCGCGAGGCGGTCCGCGCGGGCGCCGCCGACTACGTCCCGCTCTCGCTCTTTCAACTCCCGTACCTGCTCGAGAACCACCGCTTCCCCGTGGACGTCGCGCTCGTCCAGGTCTCCGCGCCGGACCGCAACGGCTTCGTGAGCCTCGGCATCTCGGTGGACATCACCCACAAGGTCCTGCACCACGCCCGGCGGATCATCGCCGAGGTCAACCCGGACATGCCCTTCACCTTCGGCGACTCGGCCGTCCATCTCTCGCGGATCGAGCGGGTCGTGCTCGCCCGACACCCCGTGATGGAGTACACGCACCCGGCGGCCGACGACGTGGCGGAGCAGATCGCCGCGTACATCGCCGGGATCATCGAGGACGGCTCGACGATCCACGTCGGCCTCGGGCGGGTGCCCAACGCCGCGCTCGCCCGGCTGCGCGACCGGCGCGACCTGGGCGTCCACACCGACGTGCTCTCCGACGGCGTGCTCGACCTCATCGAGCGCGGCGTCGTCACCGGCGGCCGCAAGTCGCTGCACCGCGACAAGGTCGTGACCAGCTACGCGCTGGGCTCCCGGCGGCTCTACGACCACGTCTGCCTCAACCCGATGTTCGAGTTCCGGCCGATCGAGTACGTCTGCGACCCGCGGGTCGTCGCGCAGAACGACCGCATGGTGTCGGTCACCCAGGCCTTCGCGATGGACCTCACCGGCCAGGCCTGCATCGACCAGCTCGACGGCGACTTCTACGGCGGCGTCTCGACGCAGCCGCCGTTCCTGCGCGGCGCGGCCCGCTCGCGCGGCGGCAAGCCGATCATCTGCCTGCGCTCGACGACCGAGGACGCGAGCGCCTCGCGCATCCGCCCCCAGCTGGCGCAGGGCGAGGGCGTCGGCATCCCGCGGGCGGACGTCCACTACGTCATCACCGAGTACGGCGTCGCCTACCTCTTCGGCAAGTCGATCCGCGAGCGGGCGCTCTCGCTCATCGAGATCGCCGACCCCGACCAGCGGGAGTGGCTGCTCGAGGAGGCCAAGCGGCTGGGGTACCTGCCGGCACAGCAGACGGTCAAGAACCGGCACGAGTACCGCATCGACGAGGAGCGGCACCTGACGCTCAAGAACGGCCGCGCGCTCTACATCCGCCCGGCACGGGCGAGCGACGTCGAGAAGCTGCGGGAGCTCTTCCACGCGATGAGCGAGCAGAACGTGTACACGCGCTTCTTCCAGCGGCTCAAGACCCTGAGCTATGGCGACGCGCAGCAGCTGTGCAACGTGAACTTCGAGGACGAGGTGGCGTTCCTCGCGGTGGCCGGCGAGCGCGAGCGCGAGGACATCGTCGGCAGCGGCTGCTACTACGTCGACCACGCGACGAACCTCGCGGAGGCCGGCTTCATGGTCGCCGAGGCCTGGCAGGGGACGGGGCTGGGCTCGGCGCTGCAGCAGCGGATGAGGGAGCACGCGCTGCGCTGCGGGGTGCTCGGCTTCAAGTACGAGATCCTGCGCAGCAACGGGCCGATGATCGCGCTCGCCCAGCGCGGCGGCGACCAGGTCAGCGTCTCCTGGACCGAGGACACCTGCGAGGTCAGGGCGTACTTCCGCCACGCGCCGCGCGGCGGCGCCGGCTGACAGCGCCGGCGCGTTGACTTTGCCCGCCACCGATGCCATACAGTCCTCCCGGGAGGGGGGGGACGGTGGACATCAAGACGCTTGACGGCCTGCTGCGGGCCGGCGTGACCCACGGGGTGAGCGACCTGCACTTCCGGCCGGGGGCCCCGCCGCTGTTCCGCCTCAACGGCACGATGACGCCGGTCAAGTTCGATCGCCTGCTGCCGTCGAACACCGAGGCCATCGCCGGCCATTTCCTGGCGGCCCTCGGCGACCGGATGGACCTCAAGGAGATCCAGGAGTACGACACGAGCTACTCGATCCCGGGCGTGGCGCGCTTCCGCGTCAACATCTACCGCCAGCGCGGCTCGCTGGCGATCGTCGCGCGGCTCATCCCCACGGAGATCCCGACGGTCGAGTCCCTCGGGCTCCCGGCGGTGCTCAACAGGATCGCCGCCGAGGAGCGCGGCCTGGTGCTGGTGACCGGCGCCACGGGCTCCGGCAAGTCCACGACGCTGGCGGCGATGATCAACCTCGTCAACAACACGCGCCCCTGCCACATCCTCACCATCGAGGACCCCATCGAGTTCCTGCACCAGAACCGCAAGGCCACGGTGAGCCAGCGCGAGATCGGCCCGGACACGAAGAACTACGTCGTCGGGCTGCGCGCCGCGCTGCGCCAGGACCCGGACGTGATCCTCGTCGGCGAGATGCGCGACGCCGAGTCCACCGACATCGCCCTCAAGGCCGCCGAGACGGGGCACCTCGTCTTCTCGACCGTGCACACGACCGACGCCGCCAAGACGATCGGCCGGATCATGAGCCTCTTCCCCGCGGACGAGCAGCTCTTCGTGCGCAACCGCCTCGCGGACAACCTCAAGGCGACGATCTCGCAGCGGCTGATCCCGCGGGTCGACGGCAAGGGGCGCGTGGTGGCGATGGAGGTCATGATCGTGACGCAGACCGTCCAGGAGTACGTCCGCGACATCAACCGCACCGAGGGGCTCAAGGACGTGATCGAGAAGGGCCGGCAGCAGTACGGCATGCAGTCCTTCGACCAGCACCTCACGGATCTCTACCGGGCGGGGGCGGTCACGCTGCAGACGGCCATCCACGCCGCGACCAACCCGAGCGACTTCGAGCGCGCGCTGAACTTCGAGTAGGGGCGTTCTAGGACGGGGGCAGGACGCGGTAGAGGACGAAGTCGCCCCCGCGCGGCCGCGTCTCCCGCGGGACTCCCCGCCGCGTGCCGAGGATGGTGGACGACGCGAGGGGCAGGGAGCCGACCGGGGCGAGACCGGGCGGCGGCTGCTCGCCGGCGCGTCCCTCGGTGAGGAACAGCACCTCGGCCCCCCCTTTCGCCCGCCGTCGCATCAGCCCCAGCAGCCGCTCGCGGCGCCGCTCGTTCGGGCCCCCCAGCTCGTAGGCCTTGCGCCCGAGCACGAAGCGGGCCGCGGCCGCGAAGCCGGGCTGGTCGCTGTAGAGCTCCGCGTCGGGCGGGACGACGGCGGCGAGACGGCGGCTCCAGTCGACGAGGCCGGGCCACTCCCGCTCGCGCGCCATCGCGCCGATGGCTCCGGCATTGAGAGCGACGGCCGCCACGACGAGGGCGGCAGCGGCGGCCGCGAGCACCCTCGGGTTCCCCCGCGGCCGGCGCGCGAGGGACGCCGCAGCGGCCGCGATCCCGACGCTCGCCAGCGGCACGACCGCGGGCACGAAGCGCCGGCTGACCCACATCAGGAAGTGGTCGTGGAAGACGTCCAGCGTGAGGACGACCAGCGCCGCCGAAGAGGCCGCCAGCCACGCCGACTCCCACAAGCCCCGGCGCGTCACGACGAGGGCGCAGACGCCGCCGACGGCCGCGACGAGCCCGAGCGCGCCGAGCACGTCCACGAGGTACAGCATGTTCACCGACTCCGGCCCGGAGAGCAGCGCGAAGATGCCCTGGAACGGCAGACCGTCGCTGAGCAACCGGAACAGGTGGCCGACGCGCCCGCCGCCGGCGAGCCGCGGGCGGACGAGCCAGCCGAAGAGCACCCAGGAGCAGAGGGCGGCGGCCGCCGCGACCCGCAGCGCCGTCTCCCGTCGCGAGATCGCCTCCCTGAAGCGGCGCCCCGCCGCGCTGCGGCGCAGGAGCAGGAGCGCCGCGAGGCCGAGGGCGGCGGCGATGGATGCCGCGCCGACGAGGCCGCCGACAGGCTGGTAGTACGGGGAGAAGGCCCGCTGGTGCACGGAGGACTGGCACCAGAGGACGCCCGTCGTGCCGAGGGCGAGGAGCACCGGGCGCGACTTCCCCGCCGGCCCCATCCCCCAGAGCAGCACGACCGCGAGCGGGACCAGGAACATGACCGAGTCGTAACGCGCCAGCGCCGCCATCCCGAGCGAGGCGCCCGCCAGCGGGGCGAGCGCCGGCTCCGGGTCGTCCTCCCGCAACGCCGCCGCCAGCAGCGCCATGCCGCCGAGGAGGAAGAGCTGGGTCGCCATCTCGGCGGTCGGGAATTTCGCCTGCCGCAGCTGCGCCGTGCCGAGCGCGTGCACCAGCGCGGCAGCCAGCGCCCAGCGGCGCCCGAGCAGCATCGCGGCCAGCGCGTAGAGCGCGATGACCGCGGCCACGTTCAGCAGCGGGTTGACCGCCAGCGCGGCGCGGACGCCGCCGATCGCCCAGGCGACGGCCATCAGGCTGGGGTAGAGGTGATAGAACTGCGGCGCGAGACGGCCGTCGGGCAGCTCGAACATCCCCTGGAAGGGCATGTACACCTGCCCAAGCTTGCGGAAGAGCAGCTGGCGCCCGTCCTTGCCGAAGGTGGCGAGGTCCGGCGCGTCGATCCGCAGCGAGCCCGAGCGCGCCACGGCCGCCGCCGTGTGGACGTAGACGCCGGGGTCCTGGCCGCCGAGAAGCGTCTCGTCCGGCGGCAGGGTCAGCAGCAGCGTCGCGCAGGCGATCGCGACCGCGGCGACGTCCTCGGGCTCTATCGCGCGCGTCCCGTCCGGGCGGCCCCGCCGCAGCCAGCGGAAGCAGAGGGCCGCGACGACGGGGAACACCGCGATGGGGACGATCGCGGTGAAGTGGCCCAGCTCCGCGAGCGTAAGCGCAGTCCAGCTCGTCGCGGCAAGGCCGGCGAGCCCCGAAGCGGCCGCCGCCGCAGCCAGGCGCACGTCAGCGTCCCGCCGGGGAGGAACCTCCCCGGCATCTGTGGATCCTCGGGCACGGCGGTGTCATCGGAGGGGAATGTAGCACAGCGCCCGCTCCCCGCTGGACCACGTGGATCCGCCGCGCCAGCCCTCAGAGCCCCTTGCGTTCCAGCCACCGCAGGAACAACACCCCGGCGGCGACGAACGGCACGATGATCACCCAGGCGTTGACGTGCAGCACCTGCGGCAGTGTCAGCGGCCCGAAGAAGCCGCAGGCGAGCAGGTTGTTCTCCAGCGCCGGGAAGATCTCGGCGAAGAACGCGGCACCGCAGAGCATGCCCAGCATGCCGTAGAACGCGTCGTGATGCCCTTCGCCGAGCGCGGCGAAGGCGGTCCCGGGGCAGTAGCCGAGCAGGGGCCACCCGAGGCCGAAGACGAAGCCGCCGACGGCGTTCGCGCCGAGCACCGTCGGGAGCACCTGGATGCGGTCGGCGCCGAGATCCCGCAGCGCATAGATCGCCACCATGCCCGTGAGCACGGCCGAGAACATGAACTTGACAATCGTCATGTCCAGCAGCCGCAGGCAGCCGACCTGCTTCTCGTAGCGCGCCACGCGGGCCTTCTGGAGGAGGACGCCGAAGAGCGCCCCGAAGATCAGACCGGAAGCGGCGCCGGTCATGGCCGTGCGCCCTGGCCGCGGTAGAGCAGCCTGGCCGAGACGATGCCGCCCGCGAAGATCCCGGCGAGGGTCACCATGCCGCCGACCGAAAGCTGGAGCGAACCGCTCAGCCCGTGGCCGCTCGTTCAGCCGCCGGCGATGCGCGCCCCGACGAGCATGACGAAGCCGCCGGCGAACGCGGCGGCGGCGCGCAGGGGCCTGCCGGGGCCAAACCGGGAAGCCCACATCGCGGGGACATCGCCCCAGGCGAAGTCCCTCGAAACGAGGGCCGCGGCCAGCGAACCGAGAGTCACGCCAATCAGGAAGAAGCCCTGCCAGTCGAGCCGCGGCAGGTAGCGGGCGAAGTATGTCACGCCGGCGAAATGCCCGGGACCGATCGCCCGTTCCACCGTGCCGGCGGCGCGGACGAACGAGCCGGAGGCGCCGAAGAAGTTCCCGGTCGCGTACGCCGATGCGACGATCAACAGGCCGGTGAGCGCGCCCGCGAGGTAGGGGTTCCAGCCGTCATTCGCGCGTTTTTCCATGGGCAACACCTCTGCAGGATCGCCGGCCTGGAGCGGGCGCCCGCATCCATCCCAAACGTAGGGCCCGTCGCCCGTACTGTCAAACGTCCCAGGGGAAACGCCGGCCTGTTGCCCGCCGCCCGCGTAACCGCCATAATCCCTCGTACCACGGCGGGAGGGGTACGGGACATGGAGTGGTTTCTCGGGTTCACGGTCGCGGCCATAGTCGCCATCCTGCTCTACATGCGGTTCGTCGGGCCCCCGGTGTCCGCGGAGCGGGTCGCGGACGCGGATGCCGACCTCGTGCGGGAGCGGGACCGCGAGAGCTGGCGCCGCCAGAAGCTGCGCAACTACCGCCTCGACAAGAGGCACGACGACTTCTACCGGACGGCGGCCTTCCGCAAGGCCGTCGCCGGCGGGGCGTCCGAGGCCGAGGCGCGCTTGAAGATCCGGCGCGAGTTCCCCTTCTACTACGCGGACCCGGCCGAGCGCGACACAGCGGAGTTCGCCGGCGAGGACGGCTGCCTTCCGGTGGTGCTGCGGGCGCGCATCGACGCCAACGCGCGGATCATCAAGCCGCTCATGGAGAGCGAGGGCGAGCGCTTCCGCACCATGAACGCCCTGATCCGCGCCTGCATCCGCAAGGGCGGCATCTAGCGAGGGGAGGGGCGGCATGCCGCACTCGATCCACACCCGGAGCATCGCCGAGCGCATGCGCTGGCTGGCGGAGCTCGGCGCCGAGCACTCCCGGATCTTCGCGAGCCCCGAGGCCTACCTCGAGAGGCGGCGCTACCAGGCGGGGCACCCCACCGCCATCCTCGCGTTCAAGTGCATGGACGGGCGCATGCACCTGCCGTACATCACGAAGACGCCGCTCGGCATCATCGAGCCCTTCCGCAACCTCGGCGGGGCCTTCGACATCGGCTGGCCGCACCTGGGCGAACTGGTCACGCACGAGGTGCTGCGCGCGGTGGAGTCCGGCCGGCGCGTGCTCATCCTCGTCACCTACCACTTTTCCCGCGGCGAGCGCAGCCGGGGCTGCTCGGGCTTCGATTTCGACCTGGAGGCGGCCCGCTCGTCGGCGTTCGCCTTCCGACGGCAGCTCGAGAGCGTCTTCGGCTCCGACCACCAGACCGTCTACCCGCTGGTCGCCGGCGTCGAGACCGACGAGGACGCGCTCACGCTGCACGGGGAGCGCGGGGCGGTGATCGAACTGGCGGCGCTCGCGGGGGCCGAGCAGGGAGAGGGAGGCCTCGAGGACCGGCTCACCCACGCGCTGCGCAGCACGTTCCGCGACATGCCCGGAGAGATCCTGCGCGACCTGCTGCCGCTGGTCGTGGGGAATCTGCGCCACATCGCCGAGGTGCGCCGCACCGAGCGCGCGCTCGACATCGACCACCACGAGTGGATCCTCTGTGTCGGGCGCGGCTTCGACTTCCTGCACGTCCCGAACACGGCCCTGATCGTCGGCCCCTACAGCCCGAACATCGACGTCCCGATCGTGAACGCCGCGCGCATCATCCAGTCCAACATGGAGGCCGGCCGCATCCCGGACGACGGGATGATCCTGCTCGCCTCCTCGCCCTACGAGGAGATCGGCACCGACTACCGCCGCGCCGTGGAGAAGTCCAAGTTCCTCAGCCGCTTCGCCGCCGCGACGATCCAGACCGAGGTTCCCTACGTCCACCGCCGGATGATCCGCAAGACCTGCGTTCTGAACTGGACGGACCGCTCCCTCGAGGAGATCGAGACGGTCTACCCCTGATCTTCAGCCCGCTCGTGCGTGTCGATGCGGCCGCGGCGGTGGTCGCGGCCGAGGCAGAAGTTGATCCACGAGCAGGACCCCTCGAGCCCGCGGTCCTTGGGCGGGACGGGCGGCGCCGTGAACGTCGGGCGTGCGGTGCGGGTCTTGAGACAGTCGTAGGCCTTGACCCACATGCACGTGCCCCCCGCCGGCAGCTCGCAGCGCCCGTCGCGGCTGCCGCCGCACGGCCCGTTGACCATGCGCTTGGGACAGCGGGCCTCGCTGCAGAAGAAGCCGCAGGCGTAGAGCGTGCAGTCGCCGCACATCCGGCAGCGGTAGAGCGGGACCTTCGAGAGGTACTCCAGGCACCAGAGCGCCTTCTTCCAGCCGGGCCGGGTGTCGCAGAAACGGCAGACCCGCGAGAGCAGGCGGAAGACCGGCTTGACCGGTCCGAACAGCAGGTGGTCCACGCCCCGGCTGAAGACGTACATCGGGTGCGGCACGGCGCGGCGCGTCAGCTCGGTGGCGCGGTCCTCGTTGAGGCCGCTCGCCTCGTCCTTGCGGAAATAGGCGAAGCGCGGCAGGGGGTCCGCGAACTGATCGAGGCAGTCCCGCCAGCTGGGCGCGAGGCGCTCGGCCTCCTGCGCGATGGCGCGCACCTCCGCGGGTGCCAGCGCCCTGCCGGAGAGCAGGGCCCCGCGAAAGCCCAGCCCGCGCAGGACCGCGACGGCCGCCGCCGCGAGTCCGAGGCCGTTGCGCGTGTTCGGGGAGGAGAAGCGCTCGAGCAGCCTCCGCGGCATGGCCACGCCGGGCAGGCCGCCTGCGGCAATGCGCCGCGCCAGGCCCGCGTCGGGGACGAGCACGGTGCCGATCGCCGGCGTCGCGAGCCCCGCGAGCCGGCAGTAGCGCAGCAGTTCGTCCCAGGCGCGCGGGTCGTATCCCGCCTGTGAGACCACGAAGTCCGCGCCGGCGCCCACCTTGCGCCGCAGCCGCGCATACTGCCACATCAGCTCCGCCTCGCTGCTCTTGAAGGGCGAGACCACGCATCCCTTGTGCAGGTCGGCCGGGAAGCCGCCGCCGCGCGCGGCCGCCTCCGCCAGGAGCATCAGGGTCTGCATGCTGTCCAGGTCGAAGTGCGGCGCGCTGCCTCCGGCGTCGGCCGGGTGATCGCCGGTCACCACGAGGAGACTGCGCACGCCGCGCTCCCGCCAGGTGCGCACGCGATCGAGGATCTCCGCGCGGTTCCCCGTGGCGAGCGTGAAGGAGACGACCGGATGCGCGCCGGCGGCGAGGACCTCCTGCGCCAGCTCCGCGGTGGAGTGCTCGTCGGGGCCGCAGTCGCGGTCGGAGATGAAGAATCCCCGGACCAGTCCGTCCGCCGCGCACCCGGCGAGCCGCTCGCGCAGCGCCGCACGGGTGGTGGGCGAGGGGTCGTAGTGGGTGCGCAGCGCGACGGAGAGGGCGAAGCCGCCCGGCCGGTGCAGGGCCTCGGTGAACGCCGAGCCGCTCACCCACCGGTCACTCACCCTGCGATCCTCCCGCCCGCCGTCGTCGCCAGGACGGTCGCACCCATTTGGGGATGCGCGCGTCGCGTTGTCAAGCGCGCGGTCATGGCGAATGGCGCCGGCATGGTTCCTCCGGACGGGAAGCCGACGAAAGCGCTCAGGCTTGCGCAAAGACCCGCTCTCCATTAGATTCCTGAGAGGAGAGTGCTGAAAATGGCGCACGCGCTGTACTGCACCGACGAGCACCTCGACCGCTCGTTCGCCGAGATGATCACGGCGGACGTCGACTCGCTCTTCTCCTGCGTCCAGTGCGGCAGCTGCACCGCCTCCTGCCCGACCGCGAGCCGCATGTCGCTGAGCCCGCAGCGCATCTCGCGCCTCATCCGCCTCGGGCTCAGGGAGGAGGTCCTCGCCAGCCGCGACTTCTGGCTGTGCACCTCCTGCAACGCGTGCACGGCGCACTGCCCGCGCGGGATCTCGATGCTCGAAGCGATGACCGGGCTCAAGGCGTACGCGATCCGGCACGGCTGCGAGGTGCCCGAGGATCTGCAAACGCTGCGGCGGACGATCCGCACGCTGCGCAACATCTCGGGCGACCCGATGGAGGAGCGGCTGCTCTGGAGCCGCAACCTGCCCCAGTCGCTGGCCAGCGTGGCGCCGCGCCGGGGCGCCGACGTCCTGTACTTCGCCGGCTGCGTGGCGTCCTTCTACCCGCGGGCGTTCAGCATCCCCCAGGCGTTCGGCCGCACCCTCGATGTCGCGGGGGTGAGCTTCACGACGATGGGCGTCGAGGAGTGGTGCTGCGGCTACCCGCTGTTCACGGTCGGGCTGGAGAACGAGGCCGGGGAGCTGATCGAGCACAACCTCGCGCGGGTCAAGGCCCTCGGGGCGACGCAGCTGGTCATGACCTGTCCCTCCTGCTACTACACCTGGACGAAGCTCTACCCCCGGTTCGCGAGCATCCCGTCGAACCTGACGATCATGCACTCCACGCAGTTCCTCGCCGAGCTGCTCGAGGCCGGGAGGATCCAGCCGGGGGTGCTGCCGCGCGTGGTCACCTACCACGACCCCTGCGATCTGGGGCGCAAGAGCGGCGAGGTGGAAGCGCCGCGCCGGGTCCTCGCCGCGCTGCCGGGCGTGGAGCTGCGCGAGATGGCGAACATGCGCGAGAACACCCTCTGCTGCGGCGGGGGCGGGGACGTCAAGATCTTCAGCCACGACGCCGAGATGGACACGGCGCGGCGGCGGCTGCGCCAGGCGCTGGACATCAAGGCCGAGACGATCGTCTCGGCATGCCAGCAGTGCAAGCGCGCCTTGATCGGCGCCGCGCAGCTGGCGCGCCAGCCGATGAAGGTCCTCGACCTGACGGAGATCGTCTGGGAGACCCTCCACGGGAAGGTGTCCTGGTGACGGGAGGGAGCGCGACGGTGAGCGGCGAGGAGCGGATCGGCGTCTTCCTCTGCCACTGCGGCACGAACATCTCGGACACGGTCGACCTGGCGGCGGTGGCCGATTCCGTGCGGCGCCTCGAGGGCGTCGCGACGGTCTGCGAATCGCGCTTCCTCTGCGCCGACTCGGGCCGGCGGCTCATCCGGGAGCAGGTCCGCTCCGGGAACCTGACGCGGGTGGTGATCGGCGCCTGCTCGCCGCTGCTGCACGAGGCGACGTTCCGCGGCGCCGTGCAGGCCGCCGGGCTCAACCCCTTCGCCCTCCAGATCGCGAACATCCGCGAGCAGGTCGCCTGGGTGACGCCCGACCGCCGGCAGGCGACCGAGAAGGGCGCCGCGGTCGTGTGCGCGGCCGTCGGCCGCGTGACCCTCCACGAACCGCTGGAGGTCCGGCGGCTGCCCGTGCGTCCGGAGGCGCTGGTCGTCGGCGGCGGGATCGCCGGGATCGAGGCCGCGCTGCGGTTGGCGGAGGCGGGCAAGCGCGTCTTTCTCGTCGAGCGGGAGCCGAGCATCGGCGGGCACGTGGCGCGGCTCGGGATGACCTTCCCGACCCTGGACTGCTCGGCCTGCGTCGTCGTGCCGCGCATGGCGAGCGTCGCGGAGCACCCGAACATCACGCTGCTGGCCAACAGCGAGGTCGAGGCGGTCGCCGGCCACGTGGGGGCCTTCCGGGTGCGGGTGCGCACGCGTGCCCGCTGCGTCGACGAGAGCCGCTGCACCGGGTGCGGGGTCTGCGTCGAGGCCTGCCCGGCCGGGGGGATCCCGGCGGAGGCGGACCCCGGGCTCGGCACGCGCACGGCGATCCACTTCCCGTTCCCGCAGGCCATCCCCTGGGTGCCGCTCATCGACCGCGCGAACTGCGCCGCATTCCGCGATGCCTCCTGCGCGCGCTGCCGGGAGGTCTGCCCCTGCGGCGCGGTGGACTTCGAGCAGCAGGACACGGTGCGCGAGATCGAGGCCGGCGCGGTCATCCTCGCGACGGGCTTCAGCCTGTTCGACCCGGCGCGGGCGCTCGAATACGGCTACGGCCGCTGGGACAACATCCTCACGAGCATGCAGTTCGAGCGCCTCTGCCACCCCGCGGGGCCGACCGGCGGGCGGATCCTCATGAAGGACGGGCGGGAGCCGGAGCGGATCGCCATCCTGCACTGCGTCGGCAGCCGCGACCACCGCTTCAACCGCCACTGCTCGCGGGTCTGCTGCATGACCTCGCTGAAGCTCGCGCTGCTGGCGCGGCGGCGCACCGGCGCGCGGGTGGTCAACTTCTACGTCGACCTGCGCACCACCGGGAATCGCGGCGAGGACTTCTACGAGCAGGTGCAGCGCGCCGGGGTGGACCTGCTCCACGGGCGCGGGACCGAGGTCATCTCCTGCCAGCGCGAGCTGCTGGTCAAGACGGAGGACACGCTCCTCGGGCGCCAGGTCATGGTCCCCGTGGACATGGTGGTGCTCGCCGTCGCCATGGAGCCGCAGCCGGACGCCGCCCGGGTCGCCCGGCTCTTCGGCATCGGCCGCGGGGCGGAGGGCTTCTTCGCCGAGAGGCACCTGAAGTTCAGCCCGGTGCAGACCGCGGTCGACGGGGTCTTCATCGCCGGGACCTGCCAGGGGCCGAAGGACATCCCCGAGAGCATCGCCCAGGGGGCGGCGGCGGCGGCCGGAGCGCTCGAGCTGATCGACCGGGGCACGGTCGACACCCTGCCAACGGCGGCGCAGATCGACCCGGGCCGCTGCGGCGGCTGCCGGGTGTGCGTCGACGACTGCCCGTACCAGGCGATCGAGATCGTCGTCGACGGCACGCGCCTCGTCGCGCGGGTGAACGAGGCGCTCTGCAAGGGCTGCGGCAGCTGCGCGGCGACGTGCCCCGCCGGGGCGATCAGCCAGCCGGGGTTCACCCGCGGACAACTCGAAGCGGAGATCACCGCCCTCGCCGGGCGCCGATAGGGGCCTGTCCGCCGTCGTGCGGCGATTTCAGGGGATGCGCACCTTCCTGCGCAGCGCGTTCACCCGCCGCCACTCCTGCGGCTGCTTCCTCATGTTCTCGATCAGCAGCGGCAGGCGCCGCAGGACGCCGTGGTCCGGGTCGGCCGCCCAGTCGATGCGCCGGCGCGTGCGCGCCATGTCCACGTTCAGCTGCTGGTCGATGTAGTCCGCCATCCACGAGCGCTCGAAGGGCATCCGGCCGGTCAGCTGCCCGAGCAGCTCGCGCGCGCGGATGCCGGGCCGGGCGAGGGGCACCGGCATGAACACGGGCCGGCGCGGCGCGCCGAACCAGCAGCGGGTGGCCTCCCGGAACAGCTCGAGGTGGGACGTGCAGCCGTCGGGGCTGGCCTGGAGGACCTCGGCGGGCCGCAGATCGTCGCCGTGCTCGACGACGCGCACGAGGAAGGAGAGCAGGTCCTCCACGTGCAGGTAGGGCACCGCCGAGAGCCCGCGCCCTCCGAGGATGCGCGCGTTCCAGCCGTTCGAGCACCAGGCCCGCAGGAAGACGTCGAGCGGTTCGTACTCGCACCAGTCGCTGAAGATCGCCGCGGGTCGGATGATGCACGAGGGGACCCGCTCCCGGTATTCGCGGATCAGCGCCTCGCCGCGCTGCTTCGAGCTGCCGTAGGGAAAGGTGGTCGTCGGCTCGGTCTCCTCGGTCACGGTCGCGCCCGCCGGCGGGAATGGGCAGGCCGCGATCGAGCTGGCGAAGATGAACCGCCGCAGCCGCAGGGGCTCGGCCAGCTCGAGGACGTTGCGCGTGCCCTCGACGTTCGTGCGGGTGTACTCGGGGCTGTCCTCGCCGCTGAAGTCGTAGTAGGCGGCCAGGTGCAGCAGCAGCTGCGCTCCGCCCTTGTCCCGGATGCGCGAGAAGACCTCGCGGAGCTGGTCGAGCCGCCCGAGGTCGACCTGGAACCACTCGATCCCCGCCCCCTCGGGCGCGCCGGTCTCCTTCGGGGTGCGCCGGTCCAGCGCGAAGACGCGGTACTCCTTGCGCAGGTGGCGGACGAGCTGGCCGCCGAGAAAGCCCGTGGCCCCGGTGATGATGACCCACGGCTCCGCCATGCCGGATCTCCGTCCCCGCGGATCAGGCGCGAGCCGGCGTCCCGGCGTCGGCGCCGCCGAGCCGCGCGACGACGGCCCCGCGGTGGTCCCGCAGCGTGACGGCGATGCTCCCCGGCCCGGGGAAGGCGTGCGCCGCGCAGGAGAGGCACGGGTCGTAGGAGCGGATGACCATCTCGATGCGGTTGAGCAGGCCGTCGCCGACCTGCGTCCCCGCCCGGATCAGGCTCCGCGCGGCGCGCGTGATCGACAGCGCCAGCGGCGCGTGGTTGTGCGTGGTGCCGGCGATCAGGTTGACCTCCGTGAGGATGCCCCGCTCGTCGGTGCGGTAGTGGTGCAGCAGCGTGCCGCGCGGCGCCTCCACGCAGCCGACCCCCTCGCGCGGCGTGCCCGTGACCGGCGCCCGCACGTCCGGGTCCGTGATCTGCGGATCGGTCGCCAGCTCGAGCATCCGCTCGGCCGCGTAGAGCAGCTCGATCAGGCGCGCCCAGTGCGCCGCGAGCCGGTAGTGGACCGGCTGGTAGCGGCCGCCGACCTTGCGGGCCCCGAGCGTCTCGAACATGCGCTCGAAGCACTCCTGCGCGCGCGGCGTGGCCAGCGCCCCGGCGGCGTTCAGGCGCGCCAGCGGCGTCGCGCAGTAGATGCCGCTGTCGGCGCCGGCGACCAGTCCCTTCCAGCCGACGGCCCGCAGGTACGGCAGCTTCAGGTACGTCCAGGGCTCCACCCGCTCGGCGATGTGCCGGGCGTAGTCCGCGGGCTCGAAGAGGGCCAGCTCGGCGCCGTCCGGGTCGACGACGCGGAGCCTCCCGTCGTAGAAGTTGAGCCTCCCGGCGGCGTCCACCGTCCCCATGGAATAGGTCCGGTCGGCGAAGCCCTCCGCGACCAGCAGCTCCGCGACTTCGGGCCGCCGCAGCACCGTGGACTCGAAGAGGCGCATGAACCCGAGGGCCAGCTCCACGTTGCCCCGGGCGATCTCCTCGAAGCGCCGGCGCATCTCCTCGGTGACGGCCACGCTCCAGCCGCCCGGGAGCCCTGCCGCCGGGTGGACTTTCCTGCCGCCGAGGGTCTGGATCAGCTCGCGGTTGCGCTCGCGGCAGGCCACGATCTGCCCGGCGACCTCCGATCCGACGGCCTGGAACACCCCCAGGATCGTCCGCGCCGCGCGCGGCGCGTCGGGGCCGAGGATCAGGTCAGGGCCGGCGAGCACGAAGAAGTGCGTCGCGTGGTCGGCGACGAAGAAGGCCGAGTAGAACAGCTCGCGGATCTTCTTCGCCGCCGCCGTCGGCTCCGCGCCGTAGAGCGCGTCCAGCGCCTTGGCCGACGCCATGTGGTGGGCCTCCGGGCACAGGCCGCAAAGCCGGTTGGTGATCCGCGGCATCTCCTCTGCGGGACGCCCGACGCAGAAGCGCTCGAAGCCGCGCAGCTCCGGGACGATGAAGTAGGCGTTCGCGACCTCGCCCTGCTCGTCGAGGAAGATCTCGACGCGGCCGTGCCCCTCGAGCCGGGTGAGCGGGTCGATGACGATGCGTTTCATCCGCGCCCTTCCTCGCCGCCGGCCTTGCGCGTGACGCGGGCGCGCCGCAGCAGCGAGTGCGCCAGGCTGTAGCCGTAGAAGGTGCCGGCCGGGTCCACGACGGTCGCCATCGCGGCGTCCACCTGCTCTCGCAGCCGCGCGCCCCCGGCCTCGGGGTCGCCCGCGGCGGTGAGCGCCGCGATCGCCGCGACCATCCTGCCGCCCTGGTCCTCGACGCCGGGCGGCGCGCCGTAGCAGCCGCGGCAGCCCATCGCCACGCGCGGGCACAGGGCCCCGCAGCCGCCGCGCGTGGCGACGCCGAGGCAGACCAGCCCCTGCTCGAGGAGACAGGCTTTCGGGTCGGGGGCGACTTCGTGCACCCGGTGGAAGCGCTCCACCCGGCGCGAAAGCCGCTTGCGCGGGCACTCCTCGCAGACGATCGTCTCCAGCGCGCCGAGCACCGACCCCCGGGGGGGCAGCGGCGCGCCGCCGGCCAGCGCGGCCACGAGGCCGCCGATGGCTTCCGCAACGCGGGGCGACTCGGGGGGACAGCCGGGCAGGTAGTAGTCGACGTTCTCTACCTGGTCCAGCGTGAGCACCGTGTCGTAGAGCACCGGCAGCTCCAGCGTGCCCTCGGGCACCTGGCTGATCTCGGCCGGGACGACGGCAGCGGGGTTGTCGGTCGACGGTCCGCCGCGATAGACGGTCTCGCGGATGGCCGCCGCGGTCGTCAGGTTGGCGAGCCCCGGTGCGCACCCTTCGTGGGCGCAGGAGCCGTAGGCCACGAGCAGCGCGGACTTGCGCCGGAGGAGGTAGGCCATCTGCCGGTTCTCGGAATTGCGGACGGCGCCGTTGAACAGGCACAGGTCGATGGCGCCGTCCGGGAGCGCCTGGACGTCCGCGAGCTTGAAATCCGCCAGGCAGGGGCAGAAGACGAGCTCAACGGCATCGCCCAGCGCCGCAAGCTTCTCGCCGATGTTGAGCAGCGAGACCTCGCAGCCGCCGCACGACGCGGCCCAGTACATCGCGAGGCGCGGCTTGCGGGCGCTCATGCGGAGGCGTCCTCCGGCACCGCCGCGTTTCCCGCATCGAGCCCGGCGCCTTCACCGCCCAGGACCCTCTCGTCCCAGCGCAGGGGCCCGAGCGCCCGCAGTTGGGCGGCCATCCGGTCGACCGCCGCGGCGAAGGCGGCCGCCTCGGCCGCGCCGACCCAGACGAGCTGCACACGCTCGCGTTCGACGCCGAACTGGTCGAGCAACCGCTGGAGCAGCGCGAACCTCCGGAGCGCCTTGAGGTTCCCGTCGACATAGTGACAGGCGCCGGGATGGCACCCGGCGATCAGGACGCCGTCGGCGCCGTCGCGCAGGGCGCGCAGGACGAATTCCGGCTCGACGCGCCCGCTGCACATGACGCGGATCGGCCGCATGCTCGGGGTGTGGCCGGCGCGCGCCATCCCGGCCGCGTCGGCGGCGAGGTAGGCGCACCACGCGCAGAGGAACCCGACGATCACCGGCTCGCGCGCGCTGCCCTGCGCCTGATCCATCGTCACAGGCCCTCGCTCTCTTGACGAAAAGTATTGCGCGCCCCCCGGGCAAAGTCAAAGAACGCCGGGTTCGGCGCGCAGCGTGACGCGCAGGATCTCCCCCGGTGCCCAGAGGCGCATGCGCGTGCCCCAGGTGCCGGTGCCGCGGCCGACGATGAGCGTCATGCCGCCCACCTCGTAGCGGCCGGCCAGGTACGGGTACTGGAGGCGCACGAGGTAGCCGAACGGCCAGATCTGCCCCGCGTGGGTGTGTCCCGAGAGCATGAGCCCGACGCCGGCGCGCGCCGCCCGCTCGACCTCCAGAGGCGAGTGGGACAGCAGCACGAGCGCGCCCGGGGGCCGGCCGGAGACGGCGCCACCGACCGGGTCGCCGCGCTCCTTGGCCCGGCGGCGCGAGGTGAGATCGTCGACGCCCGCCAGGACGAGACCGGGTGCCGCCTCGACCCAGCGATCGTGCAGGACGCGCACCCCGGCCTCCTCGAGGGTCGCCAGCGCGGCCCCGCCCCCGAAGCGCTCGTGGTTCCCCGTGACGGCGTACACCGCGCGCGGCGCGCGCAGCCGCCCCAACTCCCGGAGCAGCCGCGTCTCGTCCGCGCCGTGCCCCTCGACGAGGTCACCGAGCAGCACCACGACGTCGGGCCTTTCCGCCGCGACCTGCGCGCCGCGCGCGGCGAGCCACTCGCCGTCGAGAAGCTCGCCGAGGTGCGTGTCGGAGAGCGCCACGATCACCGTCCCGTCGAGCGCCGCCGGCAGCCCGCGCAGCCGCACCTCGGACGGGGTCACCACCGGCGGCCGCGTCCCCTGGAAGACCGCGAACCCCGCGAGTGCGGCGCCAGCCGCCAGCGCCCAGCCGCGCAGCGCCGGCGCGCGCCGCGGGAAGAGGAGGCCGAAGCCGGTGACCACGTCCACCGCGAGCAGCGCCACGGCGATGATGAACAGCGTCGCCATCGCCGAGAGGCCGAAGAGCTCGAGCACCGCGCCCGCGCGTCCGCCGCCGCCGTGGAGGAACAGCCGGGGGACCGCGAACGCGAGCCAGAGCGCGCCGGCGCCAACGAGGAACGCACCGCGGGGGACGCGTCGGCGGATCGCCGGCACCGTCCAGGCCCGGCCGCAGACGTAGAGCAACAGCAGGGTCCAGGCGACAAGGAGCACCGTGCCGAAGATGCGCACGCGCGCGTTAGCCCCTGGCCTCGATCCCGTACTTCAGGGCGATGTCGTCGAGCGCCTTCGTGATCACGCGGCAGATCTCCTTGAGCGTTCGCAGCTCGACCGAGCTGAGCCGCCGCGGGTCGACGAAGTTGTCCGGCTCCAGTTCCATCGCGATCTGCTCGTGCTGGTGCCGGATCCGCAGGAGGGCGACGAACTCGAAGGCGTGGGTCAGGTCGTCGGCGAGCGTCCGGGGGATCGCCTGGGCCGCCTTGAGCACGGCGAGGCGCTCGCTCGTCGAGGTCTCCAGCAGGTTGTGCTCGAGGCTGAAGAGGCGGGCGATGTTCACCAGCGGCGTGAGGCAGCAGCGCTTGAGATCCAGCTGGTGGGCGTGCTCACCGTCCTTTTCCACGACGAGCGAGCCGAAGAGGCCGAGCGGGGGACGGAACGCGACCGTCATGTCCGCCATCGCCTGGAGGAAGAGCTGCTGCCCGGGCAGGACGCTCCGCAGGTGGTCCCGCAGCGCCGCGGCCAGCCGCAGTTCGCCGTGGAGCCCGCGGAAGTCGAAGAGGTTCGACGCCTTCTGGATCGCGGCGTCGTCCGGCAGGGAAATCCAGTCGCTGAAGGAGCGCTTCCAGACGCTCAGCGGCTGGCGCCACTGCGGGTTCGAGGCCATGAAGTTGCCGCGGCACCAGGCGAAGCCGCAGCGCTGGAACGCGTCCACGACGAACTCGGCGAAGCGGCCGAAGTACTCCTGCGCCGCGGACGCCTCCGGGCCGCCGGCCGGGTCGGCGTAGACGATGGCGTTGTCCTGGTCGGTCTTGAAAGTCTGCTCCTTGCGCCCGGCGCTGCCGTAGACGATCCAGCAGAACGCCACGGGCGGCGGGCCGAGCGTCGCCAGCGCCAGGTCGAGCATCCGGTGCTCCAGCCGGTCGTTCACAGCCGAGATGACGCGGACGATGCCCGCTGCGCTCGCCCCTTCGCGCAGGAGCAGCGAGACCAGGCCCTTGACCTTGCGGCACGAGGACGCGAGCCCCTCGACGGTGGCCTGGTCCTCGATCTCCCGGGCGATGACGAGGGGGGAGGTCCCCTGGAGCACGAGCAGATCGTGGTTGCTGACGATGCCGGCCAGCCGCTCCCCTTCCATGACCGGGAGGTGGTGGACGTTGTGGCTCATCATCTTCAGCAGGGCCTCGAAGCAGAAATCCGCGGCGCTCACCGTGATCAGCGGCGCGCTCATGATGGCGCGCACGGGGTCAGCCGGGTCCCGGCGGGCCACCAGGACCCGGTCGCGCAGGTCCGTCGTCGTCACGATGCCGGCCGGCCGGCCCCCCGCGTCCACGACCACCAGTGAGCCCACCCGGTGCGTCGCCATCAGCTGCGCCGCCTCGGCGACGGAGCTCGCACCGGGGACGGAGAGCACGTCGCGGCGGGCCAGGTGCCCGACCGGCGTCGTGAAGAGCGCCTTCTCGGAGCCGTCCTGCAATGGCTGCTGCGCGCCGGGCGCCACGGCGGGCTCCGGTCCGCGCCTCGGGAAATACCCGGGGAGCAGATACTCCCTGATCTGCGGGTGCTCCTCGAGCAGCTTCGAGACGACGGCGTTGTCGGCCACGTAGCAGACGGTGTCGCGGACGGCCTGCACCGAGGTCTCGATGCCACCGTCCCCCTCGTGCGCGAGGAAGCCGAAGGTGTCGCCGGCGCTGCGGAAGTCGATCACCTGCTCGGCGCCCGAGCCTGCGCGGGCATAGAGCCGGACGGTCCCTTCCTTGATGATGTACAGGTTGCGGCCGGACGGCACGCCCTGGCGCAGGATGTGCACGCCGGCGGGGTAGACCTGGATCGAGAGGGCGTCCACGAGGCGCTCCAGCGCCTGCTCGTCCAGCAGGCTGAACGGCAGGTGTCCTTTGAGAAAGTCCCGAACGCTTGTGCGCAGCATATCCCCGCCCCGGCCGTCCGCTCCTCGCGCTCCTCGCGCCCGCCGCGGGGCCTGGCGCGCCCACGGGCGCCTGCAACCAGTTTATGTTAGATTTATCCGAGGGATAAAGTCCACTTCCAGACGGCAAGGAGGACGGACGATGGCGCGCATCCTCATCGCGGACGACGAACCCAACATCGTGCTGGCCCTCGAGCTGCTCATGAAGCGCGAGGGCTACGAGATCCGCACCGTCGCCGACGGCGAGGCCGCGGTGCTGGTGGCCCGCAGCTTCCGGCCGGACCTGCTGCTGCTCGACGTGATGATGCCGAAGATGGACGGCTACGAGGTCTGCGAGCGCCTGCGCGCCGACCCGGAGCTGAAGGGGATGTCGATCGTGATGCTGACGGCGAAGGGCCGCGAAGTCGAGCGGGAGAAGGGGCTGGCCCTCGGCGCCGACCTGTACATCACGAAACCCTTCTCGACGCGGGACGTCGTCCGCAAGGTGAAGGAGGTCCTGGCCGCGAAGCCGCGCACCTGACGGCGCCGGCGCGTCCGGGATTGCCCAATGGCCGGGCGAAGTCGTCTCCCCAACCTCGTGGCCGGGGGGACAGTGCTGTGCCTCGCGCTCTTCGCCGCGGCGGACCTGCTGCTGCTGACGGTCGCGGACGGTGCCGCCGCGCGGACCCAGACCCATCGCGCCGTCGGCGCGGCGGCGGCGCTGGCCCTGCTGGCCATCGCGGCGCTGGCCGTCGCGCTGCAGCGCTTCGTCTTCCGTCCGCTCGAGGAGCTCGGGCGGGAGGTCCGCATCGCGCGCGTCAACCCGGCCCACGCGCTGGAACTGCCGGCGCGGCACCTGCTCGGCGACGTGCCCGCGGCGATCCAGGACCTGGCTGCCGAGGCGGCGCACTCCCAGCGCACGATCGCCGACGCGGTCGCCGCCAGTTCGAGGGACCTCGAGGACCACCGCTCGCGGCTGGAGGCGGTCCTGATGGCGTTGGAGGAGGGCATCCTGGTCTGCGACGAGCAGGCGCGGGTGGTCTTCTACAACCCCGCCGCCCGGCTCGTGTTCCACGACAACCCGGCCCTGGGCGTGGGCCGGTCGCTCCACCTGCTGATCGCGGCCGCCCCGGTGGAGAACTCGCTGGGAGTGCTGCGCCGCCAGCGCGCCCGCAGCCAGGCGCCGGAGGAGGCGGGCGGCGACGTCTCCTTCGTCTGCACCACCCTCCAGGGTGGCGTGCTCAGCTGCCGCATCCGTCTGCTTCCGAGCCTTCCGGGCGTCTCCTGGTCGTTCCTCCTCGCCTGCAAGGACATCAGCGTCGAGGCCGAGGCGCAGGGGCGGCGCGAAAGCCTGCTGCGGGCGACCGTCAAGGAGATGCGCGTTCCGCTCACGGGGCTCGGCCTGAGCGCCGACAGCCTGGAGCTGCTGCCCAGCCTGGACGTCGAGAGCCGCACGGCGCTGGAGCAGTCCATCCGCCACGACGCGCACCGGCTGATCGCGCAGTTCGACGTCCTGGCCCGGGAGATCGAGGAGGTGGGCTCGCCGCGCTACGTCACGCGCGAGATCTTCGTCGAGGACATCGTGGCCTCGGTCGCGCAGCGGCTGGAGGCCCGCGGGCTGCGCCTGACCATGATCGGCGAGCCGCTGTGGGTGCGGGCCGACGTGCACGCGCTGCTCTTCCTGCTGGAGTTCCTCGCGGAGAGGATCCGCGCCGCCTGCGGCGTCGCCGCGCTGGAGGTGGAGACGCTGCTGGGCGACCGGCACGTCTACTTCACCTACTGCTGGCACGGCGCGCCGGTGCCGCAGGGGGAGATCCAGCGCTGGATGTCCGAGGCCGCCGAGCCCTACGACGCGCACACCGTCGGCGAGCTGCTCGAGCGCCAGGGCAGCGAGGTCTGGAGCCGCGCGCACCAGACCCCCGGCTACGCGACGCTCTCCTTCCCCCTGCCGTCGGCTCCCAGCCGCTGGGGGCCGCCGCCGCCCGCGTTGCCGGCGAGGCCGGTCTACGTGGAGATCGCCGCCCATCCCGCGCACGTGGAGGCGGGGGGGCGTGAGGGCGTCCCGCTCGGTCTGCTGACGTTCGTCGTCTTCGACACCGAGACGACCGGCCTTGCCCCGGGCGGGGGCGACCGCATCGTCTCGCTCGCGGGGGTGAAGATCGTCAACCGGGGCATCGTCGTCGGCGAGGCGTTCGACCGGCTCGTGAACCCGGGACGCGACATTCCCCCGGCCTCGGTGCGGTTCCACGGGATCACCGACGACATGGTCCGGGAGAAGCCGCGGCTGCCGGAGACGCTGCGCGCCTTCCATGCCTTTGTCGGCGACGCGGTGCTCGTCGGGCACAACGCGGCCTTCGACATGCGCTTCATCGGCCTCGAGGAGCCGGCCGCGGGCGTGCACTTTGGCGGACCGCTGCTGGACACGCTCGCGCTCTCGCGCTTCCTGCACGATCACACGCCCGTGCACTCGCTCGACGCCGTCGCGCGGCGGCTCGGCGTGGCCGTGCGCGATCGGCACACCGCGCTCGGGGATGCGCTGATCACGGCCGAGGTCTTCCTCCGGCTGCTGTATCTGCTGCAGGAGCGCGGGGTGACCACGCTCGGGCAGGCGCTGGAGGTCTCCGGGCGATGAGCGAGCCGGCAGGCACGCGGCCGGGAGCGGGCCCGGGGGCAGGCCGGGGAGCGGG
>DATDCY010000179.1 GCA_036524115.1 bacterium
GCGGTCTGGTCGGGAGTCAGCGGCAGCGCCGGGATGCCCAGCTTCGCGCGCTCCTTCTCGGCTTGCAGGTACGCTTCGATCATCGGTGATCCTCCTGGGGGAATGGGTGATCTGGCTTATGCGGGTCCGTCGATGGAAACGAATCGTGTCTATAAACCAGCGTATTATACGCAACTTGCCTGAGGTTGGCAAAGGGGGATCGACCCGGAAAGGCCCGGGCGATCGATCATTTCGCCGCGGAATGTCAAGAGGCCCCGACAGGCGAAGACGAGAGTATACTTCCTCCAAGTTTCGCACTACCAGCAACGATTCCCAGATAGGCGAACGTGCGGTTTCGATCGGGGAAGGATCCTCATTCCAGGAAAGGAGGCAATATGCAATGAAGAGGTCCGCAACAGCACTCCTGTCGGCCCTCGTCATCCTGTGCGGGATTCAGACATCCGCCGGGGCCATGTCGCTGTCGGGACGCAGCTCGTCCCAGGCGTCGTGGTTCGAGGATGAACGGGGCGCCGACCATTTCGACCTCGCCCAGTACCTGCGCTTCAGCACCCGCGACTACGACTCGTCCGACACGATCCGGGTCGACGGGTACGGCCGCGCGAACGGCGACGTCCAGCAGGGAGGCGGCGTCGACGGCCGTCTCTACTATCTCTACTTCGACAAGAAGGGGCTTCCCGGCAAGACCAGCCTCCGGGTCGGCCGCCAGTTCTTCTTCGTCAGCGCCGGCTCCGCCCTGATCGACGGCGCGAAGGTCGAGACCAGCCCCGTCGGGCCGGTCACGCTCACCCTCGCCGCGGGGCGCAACGTGATGTTCTCCACCACCGGCGAGTTCACCCGCGGCGGCGACCTCGCCGCAGGCGCCCAGCTCGCCGTCACCGCCATCCCGCAGGGATCGCTCAACCTGTCCTACCTGGTCACCTACGACCAGAGCGACCTCGCAACCGAGAAGGTCGGCCTCGCCGCCGACAAGCGCTTCGGCAAGTTCGGCGAGCTCTACACCCAGCTCCGCTTCGACGTCCTCTCCGAGGTCTGGAACGAGATCGAGGTCGGCGCGACCACCGCCATCGTTCCCCGCCTCAAGCTGACCGCCGAATACTTCCGCACCATCCCGACCTTCGAGGCCACCTCGATCTACTCCGTCTTCGCGGTCAACCGCTACCAGGAGATCGCGGGCAAGGCCGACTTCGAGATCTCCAGGAAGCTCTCGGTCGAAGGCGAGTACCGCAACGAATCGTACGGCGAAGGCGACACGGCCAACGTCGGCGAGCTCGGCCTCCGCTTCCGGCCGACCGACGGCTCGTCCGTCTACGCCTCGGGCATCTGGCGCAACGGGGACGGCGGCAAGCTCGCCGGCTTCGAGCTCTCCGGCGACATGGCGATGGCGAAGAAGTTCACCCTCGCCGCCGGCGTGCAGCACGACGTCTACAAGCGCGACCTGATGACCGGCAACGAGTCCGCTTCCCGCGTCTGGCTGGGCGGCGACGTCAAGCTGCGCAAGGACGTCTCGGTCGCGGCCCGCGTCGAGGACAACTTCAACGAAAACTGGAACAACGACGTCCGGGCGCGCCTCGCGCTCAACGTCGACTTCTAGAAGGAGGGAACGACGTGAAAAAACTACTTCTCATGACCCTCGTCGCCTCCCTCGCGCTGGGAGCGACGCTTCTCTTCGCGGCGGAAGACCACTCCGCGTACCGGACGATGAAGATCGCCGAGTGCACCGAGTGCCACAAGGAAGCCGGGGCGACGCCCAACCACATGGTGGGCTGGAACAAGGAACACGCCCTCAAGGCCTCCAAGGCCGGCTCCAACTGCGCCGTCTGCCACGACCAGTCGTTCTGCCTCGACTGCCACCAGGGCGGCGGCATCGACGCCGACCTGCACGTCTCCCAGGGGCGCGACGTCAACTACAAGCCCAAGAGCCACCGCACCGACTGGCGGGAGATCCACCCGATCATGGCCATGGACAGCCCCAGGTCCTGCGAGAAGTGCCATGCCCCGAAGTTCTGCGAGAGCTGCCACTCGAAGTTCCAGCCCGAGGAGCTCCAGTTCCAGTCGCACCGCCGCGGATGGTCCGACCTGGCCACCATGCCCAACGGGCCCAGGCATGCGACCTTCACCGAGGCGCAGTGCCAGACGTGCCACCCCAACTCGGTGCTGCCCGCGCACACGTGGTCCAGGGAGCACGCCCGCGAGGCGCGCCGCGACCTGGCTTCCTGCCAGGCGTGCCACGCCGACGGCGACACCTGCCTCAAGTGCCACAGCGCCCGCTCGGGGCTGAGGGTCAACCCGCATCCCGACAACTGGGG
>DATDCY010000180.1 GCA_036524115.1 bacterium
GCCAGGGACAGCGAGGTGAGCATGAAGATCACCGCGGCCCCGGTCGTGACCTTCGAGAGGAAGGTCGCGGCGCCGCGGCTGCCGAAGATCGTCTGGTTCGAGCCGCCGCCGAAGCCGGCGCCCATCTCGGCGCCCTTGCCGGTCTGCAGGAGCACGATCAGGATCAGCGCGAGGCTGACGACGACGTGGAGAATGATCATCAGGGTGTACATGGTCTTGCTGTCCGCTCCCTTTTTGGTTGCCTGCCCCAGGCCTTACGCCCGGAAGTTCACGATCTTCAGGAAGGTCTCGGCCTTCAGGCTCGCCCCTCCCACCAGCACGCCGTCGATCTCCGGCTCGCTCATCAGCTCGTCGACGGTCGCCGGCGTCACGCTGCCCCCGTAGAGCACACGGACCCGGGCGGCAACCGTAGCCCCAAACTCGCCGGAAATCAAGCCGCGGATGTGCGCGTGCGCCTCGTTGGCCTGCGCCGGCGTCGCCGTGCGGCCGGTGCCGATCGCCCAGACCGGCTCGTAGGCCAGCGCCAGGCCCGCGACCTGCCCGCCCGCGACGCCGGCGAGCGCGCCCCGCACCTGGCGGCCGACGACGGCCTCGACCGCCCCCGCCTCGCGCTCGGCGAGCGTCTCGCCGACGCAGACGATCGGCAGCAGGCCGCCGCGCAGCACCGCGAGCGTCTTGCGGTTGACGTCCCCGTCGGTCTCCCCGAAGAGCTGGCGCCGCTCGCTGTGCCCGACGATGACGGCGGTGGCGCCGGCGTCGAACAGCAGCGAGGTCGAGACCGCGCCGGTGAAGGCGCCCCGCTCCTCCCAGTAGACATCCTGCGCCGCGACCTTGACGTCGCTGCCCCGCAGCGCGCGGGCCACGGCGTCGATCGCCGTGAACACCGGCGCGACGATCACCTCGCGCCCGGCGCGGGCGGCGCCGGCGTCCCGCAGCGCCGCCGCGAGGGCGACGGACTCGGCCAGCGTGAGGTTGAGCTTCCAGTTGCCGGCGATGAGCGGGGTGCGCGCGCTCATCGGCGTTCGCTCAGCGCTTCGATGCCGGGGAGCGGCTTGCCCTCGAGCAGCTGCAGGGAGGCGCCGCCGCCCGTGGAGATGTAGGACATGTTCGAGGACTCGCCGGCGCGGTTGACCGCGACGTCGGTGTCACCGCCGCCGATGATCGTCAGCGCGTAGGAGTCGGCGAGCGTGTGGGCGAGGAAGAAGGTCCCCCGCGAGAACGGCTCCATCTCGAAGAGGCCCATCGGCCCGTTCCACATGATCGTGCGCGCGTTCTGCAGCGCCTCGGCGAAGAGGCGCATCGTGGCCGGCCCGATGTCCAGCCCCGCCCAGCCGACGGGGATCTCCTGCACGGGGACGATCTTGATCTCGGCGTCGGGCGAGACCTTGTTGGCGACGACGCAGTCGACCGGCAGGTAGAACTTTACGCCCTTCTCGCGGGCGTGGGTCATGATCGTGCGCGCGGTGTCGAGCATCTCCATCTCGACGATCGAGGCGCCGATCTCGTAGCCCATCGCCTTGAGGAACGTGAACATCATCCCGCCGCCGATCACGATCTTGTCCATGCGCTGGATGAGGTTGTCGATGACGCCGATCTTGTCGGAGACCTTCGCGCCGCCCATGATCGCGGCCACCGGGCGCGTCGGGCTGCCCATGACCTTGTCGAAGTAGTCGATCTCCTTCTTCAGGCAGAAGCCGGCCACCGAGACCGGCACGTGCGCGGCGATCCCGGCCGTGGAGGCGTGGGCGCGGTGCGCCGTGCCGAAGGCGTCCATGACGAAGACGTCCGCCCCGTGCGCGAGCGCCTTCGCGAACGCCGGGTCGTTGGCGGTCTCCTCCTTGTGGAAACGCACGTTCTCGAGCAGCAGCACCTGCCCGGGCGTGAGCGCCGCGACCAACTCGTCGACCTTCGGGCCGACGCAGTCGGGGGCGAGGACGACCTCCTTGTTCAGCAGCCGCTCGAGGCGCTTGCGCACCGGGGCGAGCGAGTAGTCGTGGTTGACCACGCCCTTGGGCCGCCCCAGGTGCGAGGCGATGACGATGCGCGCGCCCTCGTCGATGCAGTGGTTGATCGTCGGCAGCGCCGCGCGGATGCGCGTGTCCTCGACGATGTTGTGGTTCTCGTCCAGGGGGACGTTGAAGTCCACCCGGATGAAGACCAGCTTCCCCTTGACGGGGACATCCTCGAGGGTCAGCTTCTGCATCGCCGAGGCCGTCACGGGCGTCTAGCCCTTCGCCGCCATGAAGCGGACCAGGTCGCGCAGCCGGCAGCTGTAGCCCATCTCGTTGTCGTACCAGGAGACCACCTTGCAGAACGTGCCGTCGATGACCTTCGTGCAGCCGGCGTCGACGGTGGAGGAGCAGGAAGCGCCGTTGAAGTCGACGGAAACCAGCGGCTCCTCGGTGTAGTCGAGGACGCCCTTCATCGGTCCTTCCGCCGCGGCCCTGAGGGCGGCGTTGACGCCCGTGTCGTCGCTCGCCTTCCCCAGTTCACAGACGAAGTCCACGACCGAGACGTTCGGGGTCGGCACCCGCATCGAGAAGCCGTCGATCTTCCCCTTGAGGTGCGGCAGCACGATGCCGATCGCCTTGGCGGCCCCCGTCGAGGTCGGGATCATCGAGAGGGCGGCGGCGCGGGCCCGGCGCAGGTCCTTGTGCGGGAAGTCGAGGATCTTCTGGTCGTTGGTGTAGGAGTGGATGGTCGTCATCTGGCCGCGCTTCACGCCGAAGGCGTCGTCGAGCGCCTTGACGACCGGCGCGAGACAGTTGGTCGTGCACGAGGCGTTCGAGACGATGTGGTGCTCGGCGGGCTTGTAGACGCCCTCGTTGACGCCGAGCACCACGGTGACGTCCGGGTCCTTGGCGGGCGCGGAGATGACGACCTTCCTGGCGCCGGCCTCGAGGTGCTTCCCGGCGCCGGCGCGGTCGGTGAACTTGCCCGTCGACTCGACGGCGTACTCGACACCGAGGGCCTTCCAGGGCAGCTCCGCGGGGTCCTTCGCCGCCAGAACCCGGATGGTCTTGCCGTTGACGACGAGCGAATCGGCGCCGGCCTCGACGCTGCCGGGGAAGCGACCGTGCACCGAGTCGTACTTGAGCAGGTGCGCCAGGGTCCTGGTGTCCGTCAGGTCGTTGATCGCCGCCACTTCGAACTCCGGGTGGCCGGCGAGCGTGCGGAAGAACACGCGGCCGATGCGGCCGAAACCGTTGATGCCGATGCGGATTGCCATGCGCCTTCCCTCCCCTGCGGATGGTTGTGTCTCGCCGTAGAACCGCAATAATTTAGCAGAGTTATGGGGACAATGTCAAACCGCGCACCCGCCGCCGGACAGCCGCGGAGCCGCCCGCGGCGTATACTCTCCCCATGGCTTCCTCGCCGCCGCGACCGCGGGAGCCGTCCCCCCGCCTCCTCTGCGACGTCATGCTCGGGCGTCTCGCCCGCTGGCTGCGCGCGCTCGGCCACGACACGGCGTACGACCGCGCCGCGGGCGACGCGGACCTGCTCCGGCGTGCCGCCCGGGAGCGGCGCATCCTGGTGACGCGCGACACCCGCATCGCGCGCCCGCCGAAGGTGCGGCTCGTGCTGCTGCACGCGAACGATACCGCCGGCCAGCTGCGCGAGCTGGCGGCCGTCCTCGGCGTGCGGGACCGCTCGCGGCTGCTGACGCGCTGCCTGGTGTGCAACACGCGGCTGCGCCGCGCCACGCCCGACGAGGTCGAGGCGGGGGCCCCGGACCACGTGCGCGCCACGCAGCGCGACTTCCGCGCCTGCCCGGGCTGCGGCCGGGTCTACTGGCCGGGGACGCACCGGCGCAGGCTGGCGGCTGCGCTGGCGGCCTCGCTGCCCGGTTCCCCGCGCTAGGCGTCCTCGGGGAGAGCGCCGGGCCGCTCGCGGTGCGCCAGCGGCAGCAGCACGCGGGCCGCGACGGCGACGCCGGCCCACGCGGCCCCCGCGTCCTTGAGCACCCGGCAGCAGGCCTCGGCGGTCGTGCCCGTCGTCAGCACGTCGTCGCAGAGCAGCACGCGCCTATGATCACCAC
>DATDCY010000181.1 GCA_036524115.1 bacterium
CCCCGCCGGCGCCAGCCCCGGCGGGAGGCGCCGTCCGCTCCCCGGCGGTGGCACCCGCCCCTGTCGCCTCCGCGGCTGCCCCGCTGGCGGAGCCGACGCCGGCGCCCGCGCCCCTGACCCCGGCGAAGATCGCCGCACGGATCGCCGAGCTCGAGGCGGCCCGCAAGAAGGGAAGCGGGGCCGACCCGGACGGGACGCTGGCGCTCGAGCTGGCCCTGCTCTACATCCATCCCGACAACCCAGCCACGGACCACGCGAAGGCCCTGGCGACGCTGCGCGCCTACCTCGCGGCCTCGCCCCCCGGTTCCCGAAACCCGCTCATCGGCCACATCGTCGGGCTGCTCGAGGACATCGAGCAGCTCGGGCGGATCGCGCGCGACGCGCGCAAGCGCGAGAAGGAGGCCGACGCCAGGGCGCAGGCCCTCGAGCAGAGCGTCGCCGAGGACGAGGCGGCGGCGAAGAAGCGGGAGCAGGATCTGCAGGCCCAGATCCAGACCCTGCAGCAGCGCATCGAGCAGCTCCAGCTGTTGGATCTGGAGATGGAGAAGCGGCGCCGCTCCGTGAAGTAGGTGGCGCTCCGGCGGGCGGGCGCCGGGCCCGTGGTACACTTTTTCCGTGGATCGGCGCGCCGTTGTCCTCGCCCTGCTTCTGGCCGCCGCCACCGCCGCGCTGTTCTGGCCCGCGGGCGGCTTCGCCTTCCTCAACTACGACGACAACCAGTACCTGACGCTCAATCCCGGCGTCTCCGGGGGCCTCACGCCCGAGGGCGCGGCCTGGGCGTTCACGAGCGTCGGGTACGCCTTCAACTGGCACCCGCTGACGTGGCTCTCGCACATGGCCGACGTCTCGCTGTTCGGCCTGGACCCGCGAGGACACCACCTCGTGAACGTGCTCCTGCACGCGGCGAACACCGCGCTGCTCTTCCTGCTGCTGCGCGCGCTCACCGGCACGCTCTGGCCCCCGGCGCTCGTCGCGGCCCTCTTCGCCGCGCACCCACTGCACGTCGAGTCCGTCGCCTGGGTCTCCGAGCGCAAGGACCTGCTCTCCACGCTCCTGGGGCTCGCGACCCTCGCGGCGTACCTGCGGCACCTGCGGCGGCCCGGACGCTGGAGCCTGCTGCCGGTGCTTGCGACCTTCGTCCTCGGGCTGCTGGCCAAGCCGATGCTCGTCGGGCTGCCGCTGCTGATGCTCGTCCTCGACTTCTGGCCGCTCGGCCGGCTGCGCGGGCCGCGTGCGCGCCTCCTGCTCGAGAAGCTCCCGCTCCTGGCACTGGCCGCGCCCGCGGCCGCGCTGACCTACGTCGCGCAGGTTCGCGGCGGGGCGCTCAAGGGGCTGCAGGGGGTCGAGCTGCCGGCGCGCGCCGCGAACGCCCTGGCCGCCTACGGCTGGTACGCGGCGAAGGCGCTCTGGCCCGCGGGCCTGGCGATCTTCTACCCCTATCCCGACCCGTCGGGCGCGAGGCTCTGGTGGCGGGCGCTCGCCGCGGCCCTGGGGCTGGCCCTGGCCACGGCGCTGGCGCTGCGCCTCGCGCGGCGGGCGCCGTTCCTGCTCGCCGGCTGGCTCTGGTACGTCGCGACGCTCCTGCCGGTCGTCGGGCTCGTCCAGGCCGGGCTGCAGGCGGTCGCGGACCGCTACACCTACCTGCCGCTGACGGGGCTCTTCCTCGCCGCGGTGTGGGGAGCCGCGGCCATCGCGCCACGGCGACGGCGCGCCGCGGCCCTGGCGCCCGTTGCGTGCGCGCTGGCGCTGGCGGCGTTCGCAGGCGCGACGCGCGTGCAGCTCGGCGTCTGGCACGACAGCGTCGCCCTCTTCGAGCACGCCCTGGCGGTCACGAAGGACAATTTCGTCGCGGAGCTCAACCTCTCCGCGGCGCTCAGGGACCAGGGGCGCGCCGCCGAGGCCGACCGGCACTTCCAAAACTGGGCACGGATCAGGCGGGCGCAGGGCAAGGGGCACCCGTGACGCCGGCGACCCGCCCTACTCGCCGATGATCTTCACCAGCGCGCGCTTGCGCCGGCGGCCGTCGAACTCGCCGTAGAAGATCTGCTCCCAGGGCCCGAAGTCGAGCTTCCCGCCGGTCACGGCCACGACGGCCTCGCGCCCCATGAGCGAGCGCTTGAGGTGCGCATCCGCGTTGTCCTCGCCGGTGTTGTGCCGGTACTGGGAGACCGGCTCGTGCGGTGCGAGCTTCTCGAGCCAGGCCTGGAAGTCGCCGAGCAGGCCGCGCTCGTCGTCGTTGACGAAGACCGAGGCGGTGATGTGCATCGCGTTGACCAGCACGAGGCCCTCGCGCACGCCGCTCTCGCGCAGGCACTCCTCGACCTGCGGCGTGATGTTGACGAACCCCACGCGGGCGGGAATCTCGAACCACAGCTCCTTGCGGTAGGACTTCATAGCGCCCCCCCCTCGCGACGGCCCGTCGCCTGTCCTCGGCTGGCGCGGGATGATAGCGCCGAACGCCGGCGCGATCCAGCGCGGCGCGCTACAATGCGTCCACCACAACGGGTGGGGAGGGACCGTGAAGAGAACCGTCGCCGCCGCCGTGCTCACGCTCGTGGTCGCCGCAATCGCGGCCGTTGCGCCCGCCGCCGCCGTGGCCGCCGCCGAGGTCACCCTCGCCGGGACGCTGTCCGTCGTCTGGGGCGACCCCACCCCCGACGAGGGCGGCGGCCCGCGCGTGCTCTTCTTCCTCGCCCTGCCCTCCGGGGAGACGGTGCGGCTCGACCCCGGCCCCCGCGCGGCGGCCGTCGAGGCGTCGATGGCCGGGCGCGCCGGGCGGCCGGTGACGGTGAGCGGTGCCTGGGCCGAGTCGTTGCGCGGTCCTGGCGAGGCTGCGGTCTTCGCGGTGTCCGGTTTCTTCGGCCCGGAGGCGCCGGAAGGAGACGCGGGCGCGCAGCTCGCCGGCTCCCAGCCCTTCGTGAGCATCATGTGCAAGTTCGCCGACGTCGCCGCGGAGCCACGGGACCAGTCGTATTTCCAGCTGCTCTATGAGCCGCTGCTCGACAACTTCTGGCGGGAGGTTTCCTACGACCGTATCAACATCACGGGCAGCGCCTCGTTCGGCTGGTTCACGCTGCCGCAACCGCGCTCCGCCTACGTCTACGACAGGAACGGCGACGGCGCGGACGAGGCGGACCTCAACCTCCTCGCGGCCGACTGCACGGCCGCGGCCGACTCTTCCGTCTGGTTCCCCACCTACGTTGGGATCAACATGATGTTCAACGAGACCCTCGACTGCTGCGCGTGGGGCGGCGGCGGCGGACTCACCCTCGACGGCGTCTCCCGCTTCTGGTCGCTGACGTGGGAGCCGCCGTGGGCCTACGGGCACCTCAGCGTCATCGCGCACGAGATGGGGCACGGGTTCGGACTGCCGCACTCCTCGGGGATGTACGGGAACGTCTACGACAACGTCTGGGACGTGATGAGCGCGGACGGGCTGCGGCTGACGCACCAATGCGTTCCCGATCCGACCTGGGGCTGCACCCCTCAGCACACGAACAGCGACTTCAAGAACCGGCTCGACTGGATACCGTCCGCCCGGCGGCTCACCGTGACCGGCTATCCGCGCGTCATCAGGCTCGAGAAGTCCGCGCGGCCGGGTCCCTACGGCTACCTCAGCGCCCGGATTCCGGTGTCGCACGGCACCTGGGTCGCCGAGTCGCGCCTCCGCGGCGGCTACGACTGGGTTCTGCCGCGCAACGGGGTGATCATGCACCTCGTCGATGCCTCGTTCGGGCCGGGCGCCTACGTCTATGACGCCACCTTGAATGCGGACACGGCCGACTCCGGCGCGGCCTGGACGCCCGGGGAGACCTTCAGCGACCCCGGGGACAGTCTCTTCGTGACCGTCAACAACGCCTATGCGAGCGGCTACCAGGTGACGATCGACAACCACGCGCCGTCGCCCGACGACCTCGGCGGGGCGGTGCGGCTGCGTTCGCTGGCCGCCGTGAGCGGGGTGCGGTTGAGCGTCGCCACCAGCGGCTATGCCTACACGATCGTGACCGACAAGGCCGGACGCTACCGCCTGTTCCTGCTCCCCGCCGGCCTCTACACCGTCAGGCCGTCGAAGGCGGGGTATCGCTTCATCCCCTCGTCCCGGACCGTCGCCATCGGCGCCGGGGACCGGTTGAGCGTGAGCTTCACGGCGGTCCCCCTCTAGGCGGCAGCCCGCCGCGCACGAGCAGGGCCGCGTCCCCCAGCCGCTCCCGCGCCTCTGCCGAGCCCGGGTCCTGGCGCGCCGCCGCCTCGTAGGCCGCCAAGGCCTCGTCGCCGCGGCCGAGATCGAGGAGGGCACGGCCGAGCCCCCAGTACGCGGGCAGGAACGCGGGCATGCGGCGCACCACCTCTTCGAACAGCGCGAGCGACTCCTGCGGCCGCCCGTCCCGGCGCAGCGCGGTCCCGAGCATGTAGACGGGGTACCAGTGGCGCCCCGTCGCCGCGACCGCCTGCCCGAACAGCGCCTCGTCCGTCCGCCACGCGGCGATCCTTGCGCGGGTCGCGCCCGCGAAGACGACGACGACGAGGGCCGCGCAGATGGCGAGCGCCCGCGCGGCAGCGCGGCGCCCCCGCACCGCCTCCGCCGCGAGCCAGACCGCCGCGAGGACCAGTCCGACCAGGGGCAGATAGGTGTAGCGGTCTGCCATGCTCTGCCACCCGACCTGCACCAGGCCCAGCATGGGGAGCACCGCCGCCAGGTACCACGCGCCGCCGGCGGCCAGCCACGGCTTCGCCCGCGCCAGCCGCCAGGCCGCGAGCGCACCGACGGCCAGCAGCAGGACGGCGACGGCAACCGCCGCCAGCGGCACCATAGGGCCCGGGTGGAGGTAGATGACCGAGAGCGTCGCCGGCCAGAGCGCCTTCGCCGGGTAGACGGCGAGCGCCACCGCGGCGTTCGCCAGCCGCCACGGGACGGAGAGCGTCGCGAAGCTCATCATCGATCCTGCCGCTCCCTGGGCGAGGAACGCGGCCCCGGTCGTGATCGCCGCCGCGGCGGCCAGCGGGACCTTCTCGCCGAGGACCGCCCGGACGGACGGGCCGCCCGTCGCAGCGGGTCCTGCGTGGGGACCGAGGCGGCCGAGCGGCCACCAGTCCAGGACCAGCAGGAGCAGCGGCAGCGCCACCGCGCTCGGCTTGGCGAGCATGGCCAGGACGGCGAGGCCGACGACCGCGGCGTGGCGCAGCCGTCCCGGGCGCCGCGCGTACCGGCAGTGGGCGAGCATGGCCATCAGCGTCAGGCAGCCGGCGAGCACGTCCTTGCGCTCGGCGACCCACGCCACCGACTCGACGCGCAGCGGGTGCAGCGCGAAGAGCGCGGCCGCCGACAGGCTCCGCCCAAGCATCCCGGTCGCCCCGGACAGCAGCAGGAGCAGCAGGCCGGCGTTGAGCGCGTGGAAGAGGACGTTCACGGCGTGGTGGCCGCGCGCATCCAGGCCGAAGAGGTCGACGTCGAGCATGTGGGACACCCACGTCAGCGGATGCCAGTTGCTCGCGCGCGTCTCCGTGAAGGCCCGGCGGACGCCGTCCCACGTGAGCCCCGCCAGGACCACGGCATTGTCGGTGACGTAGTCGGGGTCGTCGAGCGCCGAGAACCCGCCGTCCGCCGCGGGCAGGAAGACGACCGCCGTGACGGCCGCCAGGAGCAGCGCCGCCAGGAGGCGATCCCGCGCCCTCATCGTGACGGACCCGGCACGGTCGCCGGCCGGGGCGACTGGATGTTCCCGCAGCTCATGGGCACGGTTACGGTACGCCGGGCGCCCGTCGCCGCGCAAGCCATGCCGGCCCCAAGAATGGGGCAATCCCTCCATGGCGGCGCGGGCCGGCAGCCTCCATTTTCTCCCCATCGGCGGGACGCCGCGAGGACGGCTTCCGCTCCCGAGCGAAAACGTCGAGCAACCGGAGGGGACCCGGGCGAGGTGGATGTGTGCGCTTCGGCTGCGGAGGAGGCCGGGCGGAGCGTCCCCGGAAGAATGATGCCGGGCGATTCCCGGCGGGGCACAAACGTAGAGAGGAGGCATATCATGCGCACGAAGAAACGGGTGGTGCAGTTCATCGCGATTGTCGCAGCAGTTCTGGCCCTCGGCGCACCGGCGTTCGCCGACGTCCCCGGGGAGGTCGAGGTCTACGGGACGATCGAGGCGGTCGTCACGACGGCGCCGATGAGCATCACCGTCGCGGGTGTCACCCTTGCCGTCGACGCCACGACGCTGCTCTTCGACCAGACGCACACGCCGGTCGCCGCCTTCACCGACCCGCCCTTCTCCGTCGGCGCGACCGTCGAGGTCCAGGGCGTGCAGCTCGCGGCCGGGGGCGCCCAGGCCACCGAGATCCAGCTCGAGACCGGCCTGCAGCTCCAGGACGTCGACCTGCGGGGCGCCATCGACACCATCGGGGCCAGCAGCTTCACCGTGGCGGGGCTGACGATCGTGGTCGACGCGAACACGGCCATCATCGGCACGAACGACCTCCCGGCGACCTTCGCCGACCTGGCGGTCGGGAAGATCGTCGAGATCCAGGGCAACACGCAGGCCGACGGCAGCATCCTCGCGACGCGGGTCAAGATCGAGGACGCCACGGACGTGAGCAGCGTCGACGTGCAGGCGCGCGTGGACGGGCTCGGCGACACCTTCATCGTGGAGGCGAACGAGCGGTACATCGTCACGCCGATGACGCAGTTCTTCGGCAGGCGCGACGCGCTGATCTCCTTCGCCGAGCTGCACCGCGGCGACCTGGCCGCCATCCAGGGCGTGATCCGCAACGGCGCCCTCGTGGCCGAGAAGGTGCGGGCAAACGTCACGGCGGAGGTCGGGCTGCACGCGATCGGCGTCATCAGGGCGAAGACCGCGACCTCCATCACCGTGGCCGGCAGGGTCTACAAGGTGCCGCGCGGCACCGAGGTCCTGAGCCGGACGGGGATGCGCATGCGCTTCGCGGGCCTCAAGGTCGGCATGATGGTCAACATCGAGTACGTGCGGTTCGGCACGATCCGCGTCGCCCGGGAGATCAAGATGATGTAGCGACTCCCGCCGCACGGCAGCTGTTGCGGCCCCCCCCCCCCATCAGGGGCCGCAGCACGGAGCCCTCCCCCCGGAGTCCCCACCGGGGGGAGGGTTTTTTGTCCCGGCTACCTCTGGGCTCCCCCGACCGGTCCCCCCTGGCTCTCCACTCCCGCAGCCGTGCGACGACGAAGGTGGGCGTACACCCGAGGGTCGACGGTGTCGATGATCAGCCGACGCACCGCGGGACCCGGGGACGATGTGGTTTGGCTTCCCGACGGAGGTCTGCGGGCAGGGAAGCCGCGCCCGGCGCGGTCGCTACTGGATCGAGGGCGGTTGCCGCTGCTGCAGCATCGCGTGGAACTTTGCGGCGCGGAGCTGGACGAGGGACTGGCGGGCGGCAGGCGCCGCGCCGGACCTCTCGATCGCGGTCACCGCGAGAGGCGAGACCCCAGGCGCCGCGGGAGGCGCGCCGATGACGCCCTCGGGGAGGGCCTGGACAGAGGTTCGGAGAGCCCCGGCAGCGGTGGGCCGACCCTTCTCCCCCACCAGGATCTCCGACCGCATCCCGACCCGCTCCACGATGATCCGGTCGGACCGGACCTCGCACAGGACGGTGCCGTCGGCGAATGCATCGCCCTCGCGCATCACCCCGATCACACCGGTCGGATCGAACAGGGCCAATGAACGTCCCCCGTCCACGATGAGGGTGCCGGTCAGCGTCGCAGAGAGAGTGATGTCGAGGGGTGTGGCCGCACCTCCGGCGCCGGTCACGCACCTCGGCTCGGCGGCGGAGGCGCAGACCACCGACGTGGCGACCGCGACAACACCAACGACCGCGACCAGCGCGAGCCCCGCACTGCGCGGGAAACCGGCATCTCCCATGATGTTCCTCCGCACCCGATAAACTATCGGATGGCCAGGAGCTCCACGTCGAAGAGGAGCGTCGCGTTCGGCCCGATGTCGCGGCCGGCCCCCCGCTCCCCGTAGCCGAGCTGGGGGGGCACGACGAGCTGCCACGTGGAGCCGACGGGCATGAGTTCGAGCGCCTCGGTCCAGCCGGGGATGACCCCCGACACCTTGAAGACGGCGGGCTGCCCCTTGGCATAGGAGCTGTCGAATTCGGTCCCGTCGATGAGCCTGCCCCGGTAGTGGACTTCCACCAGGTCCTCGGCGTTCGGCTTCCTGCCCTCGCCCGCCTTGAGGACCTTGTACTGGAGCCCGCTCGGCAGGGTCACCACGCCCTTCTTGGCCTTGTTCGCCGCCAGGTAGGCGTCCCCCGCCGCCTTGTTCTTCTCGGCCGCAACCTTCGTGGCCTGGATCTGCTTCTGCATCAGTTCGGTCTGGTAGGCATTCATCGTCGTGCGCAGTTCGTCCTCGCTCATCAGGAGCTTCCCGCCCCCGTACACGTCGCGGAGCGCCCTGATCAAGGCGTCGAGGTCCAGATCGAGCCCCAGGCGCCTGAAGTTGCGCGCCGCGTCGACGCCGATCCCGTAGCTGATCTTCTCCTTCTGGGTCGCAAGGTCCGCGGCCCTCCCGGCCGCTGCCGACAGCGCGCACATCCCGCCAACGAGCACCAGGGCGATTGCCCACCGCTTTGCCATTCCCAAGCCTCCCGCGTCCACGACCGCTGTCGATTCGGCGCCTGAAAAAAGAGTGGGGGGGAGGGGCCACGCCCCTCCCCCCCGACGAGATGGTGGGACTACTGTACCGTTCCCTGCAGCGTTGCCGTCTGCGTGCTGTTGGCAATGCCGCCGGCGTTGTCCGTGACCGTGAGCGTGGCGCTCACGGCGGTGCCCACCGGCCGGGTCGGCGTGTACCTCACGTTGATCGTGCAGCTCGCCCCGGCGGCGAGGCTGCCCCCGCAGTTGTTCCCCTGCGAGAACTGGTTGGGGAACGTCCCGCCGAGGGCGATGCTGTTGATGGTCAGCGGCGCCGCTCCCGGGTTCGACAGGGTGATCTGCATCGTCTTGGTCGTGTTCCGCGTCACCGGCCCGAAGAAGAGGGCCGTCGGCGACAGGACGGCCGCCGGTGCGACCCCGGTGCCGGTCAGCGAGACTCTCTGCGGACTCGTCGGGTCGTTGTCCGTGATGGACAGGCTCCCCGTGATGACACCGGTCACCGCCGGCCTGAATCTCACGGTGATCGAGCAACTCCGTCCGACCCTCAGCGCACCGCCGATCGGGCAGTTGTTGCTCTGGTTGAAGCCTGCGGTGGTGTTGATGGCCGTGATCGTCAGCGGGCCGGTTCCCACGTTGGTCACCGACACCGTCTGGCCAGCCGAGTTGGAGAACAGGATCTGGTTGCCGAACAGCAGCGAGGCCGTGCTCAGAACGACGGAGCTGACCGTCTGGGTGACGGCTGCCGAGGTGGAGGCGAGGAAGTTGGTGTCACCCGAGTAGCTGGCAGTCAGGGTCCTCGCGCCGCTGGTGGCGAAGGTCAGGTTGCAGCCGCCCGCACCAGCCGTGAGCGCTCCCGTGCAGGTCTCGCCGGTGCTGGCCGTGACGGTCACGTTCCCGGTAGGCGTTCCGGTGAACTGAGGCGCCACGCCGAAGCCGACCGTGACGACCTGCCCGCGGATCGAGGGATTCGGCAGGTTGGAGGTGATGGTCGTCAGGCTGGGGGCCTGGTTGACCGTCAGGGTCCCGTCCACGTAGGTGATCGTGTAGTTGGTCAGGCCGGTCCCCACCGCCGCGCTTGCCGTGATGGGGTACGTGCCCAGGGCGGCAGTTGCCGTCGCCCCGGTGCTGGCCAGCGTCACGCTGGTCACGGTGTCGGCGTTGAGCAGCCCGACCGTCGTGAACTCCGTCCCGGCGAACGTCAGCGGCTGCCCGTAGACCTTCGTCAGGTTGTTGGCTGTGACCGTCAGCCCCGCCGGGGTCACGGTGAAGGTGCCGTTCAGGTAGGTGATCGTGTAGTTGGCGAGGCCCGTCCCCACCGCCGCGCTCGGCACGATGGGATACGAACCGACGGCTGCCGTTGCCGCCGTCCCGGCGCTGGTCAGCGTCACGCTGGTCACCGTGTCGGCGTTGGCCAGGCCGATCGTGGTGAACTCCGTCCCCGCGAAGATCGGGGCCGTCCCGTACACCTTGCTCCCGTTGTTGGCCGTGATCGTCAAGGCCGCCGGGTTGACCGTGAGGGTGCCGTTCACGTAGGTGATGGTGTAGTTGGCGAGGCCGGTCCCCACCGCCGCACTCGGCACGATGGGGTACGGACCGACCAACGCCGCTGCTGCCGTCCCGGTGCTGGTCAGCGTCACGCTGGTCACGGCGTCGGCGTTGAGCAGCCCGAGCGTCGTGAACTCTGTCCCGAGGAAGGTCAGCGTCGTTCCGTACACCTTGCCCAGGTTGTTTGCCGTGATCGTCAGCGCCGCGGCGTTCACGGTCAGCGTGCCGTTCACGTAGGTGATGACGTAGTTGGTCAGCCCGGTACCCACCGCCGCGCTGGGCACGATGGGATACGAACCGACGGCGGCCGTCGCCGGCGCCCCGGCGCTGGTCAGCGTCACGCTGGTCACCGCGTCGGCATTGAGCAGTCCGACAGCGACGAATTCCGTCCCGAGGAACGTCAACGTCTGCCCGTACGCTTTCGTCGCGTTGTTGGCCGTGATCGTCAGCGCCGCCGGGTTCACCGTCAGCGTGCCGTTCACGTAGGTGATGACGTAGTTGGTCAGGCCGGTACCCACCGCCGCACTCGGCACGATCGGGTACGCGCCCGCCGCCGCCGTCGCCGCGGCGCCGGCGCTGGTGAGCGTCACGCTGGTCACCGTGTCCGGCGCGATCAGCCCGGTGGCGGTGAACTCGGTGCCGAGGAACGTCAGCACCGAGGCGTACGGCTTGACCGCGTTGTTGGCCGTGATCGTCAGCGCCGCCGGGTTCACCGTCAGCGTGCCGTTCACATAGGTGATGGTGTAGTTGGCGAGGTTGGTGGCACCCCCCGCCACCGCAGCGCTCGGGACGATGGGGTACGTGCCCACCGCGGCCGCCGCCGCGGCGCCCGCGCTCGTCAGCGTCACGCTGGCCACGGAGTCAGGCGCGACCAGCCCGAGGGCCGTGAACTCGGTCCCGAGGAACGTCAGCGTCTGCCCGTAGGCCTTGATCGCGCTGTTGGCCGTGATCGTCAGCGCCGCAGGCAGGGCATTGGTCGTCTGCGTGGCCGTGGCGGCGGTGAAGAAGATGTCCGGCGCCCAGTTCGCGGTGAGCGTGCAGACGCCGGCGCCGGCGGTCATGGTGACCGTGGCGGTGGCGCTGGCCGCGGTGCCGCTGACCGGTCCGACCGAGCAGATGCCCGCCGTCCCGGTGATCGTCGGAACGCTGCTGGAGTTCGTCGTGGCGGTCACGACGAAGGTGGAGCCGTACACGGCAGTTGCCGGGGCGCCCGTGAAGGTCACCGTCGGCACGAGCGCCGTGGCGTTGATGCTGACGGGGCCGACCCACGCCGAGGACATCGGCAAAGCCTGGAACGGCGCAGGGTTCGGACTGCTGGGAAGGAAGCTGTCGGTGGCCGCCACCCGGTAGAGGTACCCGGTGCCGGGGATAGCCGTCCCGTCCTGGAAGGTTACGGTCTGCCCGTAGCCCAGGGTGCTGAACCCCTGCGTGTTGATGGAGACGCCGTCAACCGTGAAGGTTGTCAGGTTGGGGCTGTTGAAGGTCGCCACCGTGTCCCGCTGGACGGTGAACGAGGACTCGTTGGCCGACATGTCCGTCCACGTCAGGGCCACTCCCGGAACGGGCGGACCCGGAGAAGAGGCGAGGAAGTTCGTCGGCGGGGGCGGCGCGACCTGGAAGATCATCGGCCGCATCATGTCGTTCTCTTCGTGACCCAGGATGTGGCAGTGCCAGACGTACTCCCAGCCGAAGTTGACCGCCTGGTTCACCTTGGTCACCGTGGCGTTGCCGGTGTTCGGGTCCAGGCCCGAGATGTTCGGGCTGGCAACGCCGACCGGCATGGTCACGTCCATGGGACGGATGCTGTCGGGAAGCGGGAAGGGGACGACCGGCGTGATCGGCTGGAGGGCCACCAGGATGTCCTCCAGCGGGTTCATCCGGACGGTCTCCTTCCAGCCCAGTTCGGTCTGGTCGGGCTGCCGGAGCGATCCGTCCCAGCCCACCCGGTTGATCACCTGCACGTTGAAGAGGTGGAAGTGGATGAAGTGGCTGTCGACGCCGTTGTGGGTGACCTTCCAGAGTTGCGTCTGTACCTGCTGGATGATCTCGGTGGGCCAGTCGACGTATCCCAGGGGAATCGTCGTCTGGGTCTGGAAGTTGGTGAGCGGCCGCTCGGTGCCCATCGTGGCGTTCATCCGGCCGTAATCCAGCGTAAAGAGCTCCTGGATGGCCTTCTGGTCCAGGACGGCGCACGTCGCCGGCGGGGTCGCCACGCAGGGCGGCTGGTTGAAGGTCAGCGGCGAGAGCGGCGCGAAGGTGAGGTCGTTGGCGGAGATGGTCATGTAGGAGTTCGGGAATGCCGCGTTGTACACGGGGCCGTACGCGGCCTCGGGCACGATGATCTGGGGCTGCGTCTTCGCGAAGACGCCCTGCGCCGGGGCCGCCGGGGTGAACGCGGTCTTCAGCGCCGGCAGGCTGAACGGGGCCTGGCCGGTCGTCGGCAGGTCCACGATGATCTGCATGACGGTCCGCGTGTTGGGACCGTACCCCGGCTGGGTGTTGGGCGCGCCGCCGATCGGGGTCTGGTCGCCGTCGCCCGTGAAGTAGTCGAGGCGCGAGTCGCTGGCCGGAGCCGGCGCGGGCGCGTCGTTGTACACGATCAGCGTGCAGGGGCTCACGCCCAGTGCCGTGCAGATCGGGAGGGCCTTGCTGAAGTCCACGATGACGTCGGCGCGTTCCGCGGGGCCGATCCAGAGCCCGTGGGAGCCGACGCTCGTGATGGTGATGCTCCTCGGGTTCGCCTCATAACCGACCGGCTGCGAGGGGACCACCACCGGCTCCGGCAGGATGCCGCCCTCGGTGCCGATCTGTATCCAGGCGGGACCCGCGCGTCGCGGATCCGGGACGCCGCCGCGCCGGCCGTCGGCCGGCCACATCGTCTGCTGTAGCGGGATGCCCGCCGGAGCCCCGAAGTTCGGCCAGCAGTTGGCCGGGAGGCCCGTGCCGTTCAGCGGGTTTCCGGTCGCGTCCAGGAGACCGGTAGCAAGGCCGATCGTCAGGCTCGGGACCGAAAGCGGGTTGAGCTGCGTGCACAGCGGCATCGTCGTGGCCGTCAGCGGCGTCGTCGTGGTCGGGGGCAGCGCCGGGAGCATCGCCACCTCGGTCATGCCCTGGACCGGATCGGGAACGAAGAGCGACAGGTGCCACGAACGGTCGTTGCCGGCCGCCAGCATCTTGAACCGATAGGCTTCGGGCGCCACGTGGAGGACCGGGTAAGCCATGCCGTTGACCACCGGCGTGTCCATGAAGGACTCGGGCGTACCGGAGGGGTTGGGCGTGATCGGGCAGCCGCACGACGGGCAGGCCGGCGTCGGAGCCAGGATCTGGCCCGGGAAGGCCACGGACGTGCAGGGAACCGTGACCGCCGTTGGCGGGACCGCAGCCGTCAGGCTGGTCTGCGGCGGGAAGAACCAGGCACCGTAGTCCCAGCGGCCAACGGCGTTGCCCAGGCCGGGATCCGCCGGGTTCTGGTTCGGCACGTAGACGTGGGGGAACCAGAGATCGCCGTTGCCGCTCGCGGCGGTGGACAGGGGCGTCGCCCCGAAGTTGCCGGCCCACGTCGGATCGGTGGCGTTGATCTGGGCCGCGCTCGGCACGAAGGTCTTGTCCTGGATGACGAGGGGGATGAGGTGGAGCAGATCGTTGGGAGTGGTCCCGCCGACAAGGGCGCCGATCGTCCCGGGCGCGCCCGCCGCGGCCAGCATGTCCTCTTCCACCGGGTCGGCCAGCAGGTACCCCGCAGCCTCGCCGGCGTACACGTTGAGGCGGGTGATGCCGTAGGCGTGGTCGTGGTAGAACATGAGCCGCCCGCCCTGCTGGTTGGTCCAGTAGAACGTCATCGACCCCTGGCCCGGATTGTTCTCGGCGCCGGCCGGAAGCTGCGCCACAGTCCCGCCCGAGCAGTTCGTCGTCACCGTCGCGCTGCACTGGGGAACCACCGCGCCGGTCGGGAGGAAGTACATGTCGGGGACGTACTGGGTGCTCACGCCGGTCTGGAGACTGGCAGGCGAGGGATCGCCGACCGGGACCGTCCACTGGTGGGGCGTGCCGTCACTGATCCAGGGGGTGGCGCCGCCGTGGAGATGCAGCGTCGCGCGGTTCTCGGTGTAGATGCCGCCCGGGCCGGCGCCCGCCCCCATGTACGTCGTGTCCGTGGGGATGAAGAGGTTGCCTCCGGTGCCCGTGGGGAGGCAGTTGGTGAACTTGACGCGCACGGCCTTGTCCTTCTTGGCCGCGATGATCGGACCGAGGTAGCTGGGCGGGAAGAGCGGCGTCGCCGTGCAGGCGTTGGGGCTGCCGCTCGGGACCTGCACGTAACCCCGCAGGGTCGTGGGGGGCAGGCTCGAGTGCATCTTCTGCGTGTACTGCACCAGGGCGATCTCGTAGTAGTCCGTGCCCGGGAACGTGGTGGTGTCCGAGACCGCCAGCAACCCCTTGAGGTCCGGCAGCAGGTCCGTGCTCACAAACTTGGGCATGCCACCGACGAACGGCGGGCCGAGCGTGGCCGTGGCCACGGCGCCGGAACCGCACAGGGGCAGGGGGGCGGCGCCGCAGGTCGCGGGGCCGCCGGTCCACCCGGGACCCATGTCGGCGATGGTGATCTGGGGCAGCGTGTACCCGCTGCAGGTGCCCGTCAGGGCACCGAAGCCGGAGATCACGCCCGCCACCTGGGTCGCCGTGGCGGCGCAGGTGCCCCCCGGGTTGGTCGCATCGTTGATGACGACCACCGGCGTGGCGTAGCCGGTGCCCCCCATGACGAGGGTGAGGCCGGTGATGGTCCCCGAAGGCAGCGGGCTGTTGGCCCAGTTGCTGACGCCGAAATAGTCGGTGCAGGGCGTCGTCCCGGTCGGACTGCCGGGGGCGAAGTACTGGGGGATGGCCCCCGTCGGGTCCCAGCCGTTGCAGGTCGGCACCTGCACCGCCGCGAACGCGGAGACTGCGCCAAACCCCAAAGCGAAGGTGGCCGCCGCCAGAGCCCTCACGATCCGATTGGTTCCTCTGAGGGCGTTCACTTGGCGCCTCCCTTCCCCGGAGGCTGCCCGGCCTTGCCGCGCTCCTCCGCCGCCCTGCGGTCGGCGTGACGCCTGGCCGCCTCCCAGCGCTGCGTGCTCGTCACACCCCGCATCATGCCCTCGGCCGCGCGTTTCGCCGCCGCCCTGTCCTGCATCTCCAGGAGGAGGTTGCGGGGCGAGCCGTCGGGGTTGACCCTCACGATCGTCCTGTCCGCGGCGTCCACCGCGGCCTTGGCCTCGGCGGCCGTCAGGTTCTGCGGGCCGGTGCCCTTGCCTTTTTCCGCTGCCGCGGCGATCCCCCGGCCCATCCCCAGGCAGACGACCAGCGCCGCCAGCAACAACCAGAGCGGGGTCCTCCACATGCTCCTGCCCATCGCGTTCTCCTTTCTTGCCGACCCCAGCCTGGTCGACGTGGCCATTGCGTGCCGATCGCGGAGGCGGCCGTCCGATGTCGGCGAACCGGCAGGCCACGACCCGCGTGGTTCGACCTCAGGACGGATGCCTCGGCTCATGACAGCACTATGCGGCGCGAACGGCAGGGCGCAAATAAGGTGACTACCCCAAACGTGGGAATCTCGTTGACGGCGGGCAGTCTGCGCCCGCGTCGTGCGGTCGCGCCGCGCTGCGGGCTCAGGTGCGCGGATTCGTGCGCGCGGCGTGCTCCCGGATCGCGGCAACCAGCTCCTCGGTCGCCCGGCTCTTCGTCATGTAGTGCGCCGCGCCGGCGTCGCGCATGGCCTGCGCCCGATCGGCGTCCTCGAACATGGACAGGCCGATGATGCGAACATCCGGTGATTCGTTGCAGATGATGCGCGTCGCTTCGACGCCGTTGAGCCGCGGCATGCTCAGGTCCATCACGACGACGTCGGGCAGCAGCGCGCGCGCCATCTCCACCGCCTCCTGGCCGTCCACCGCCTCACCGACGACCTCGAAGTCCGCCTCATCCCCGAGCATCTGCGCCAGACCGCGGCGCACGACGGCGTGGTCGTCCGCCAGCAGGATGCGGACCCTCGCGCCGGTTCCGGGCCGCGCGGACGGCCCGGGGACCGGAAGTTGCGCCGGGACCGGGGCGCCGCCGCCGGCGGACGGGACAGGCGCCGCATCGGGCAGCGGCACGAGGAGGAAGATCCGGCTTCCCCCGGCTGGCGAGCTCTGGACCTCCAGGCGCCCGCCGAAGAGCTCCAGCCGCTCGCGGACGCTGAAGAGGCCGAACCCCTTGCCCGGGTCGCCCGCCCGCGAGAGCACCTCCGGATCGAAGCCAACCCCCTGGTCGGACACCGTCAGTTGCAGCGAGCCATCGACACGCCGCATGCTGACCACCGCTGAGCGCGTCTGGGCGTGCTTCACGACGTTGAAGAGCAGCTCGCGCACCGTCTCGAACAGGAGGATCTTCAGATCTCCGGGCAGGGGCTGCTGGAGCTGCTCCAGCTCCAGGTCCACCAGGAGGCCGTGCCGGTCGGCCATGCGCCGTGCGAGCCACTCGAGTCCCGCGCCCAGCCCCGCCTCCTGGAGGACCGGCGGACTGAGCTCCGCCGTCAGGGACCGCGCCGCCGCGAGGCACTCGTCGAGCAGAGCCTCGATCTCCTTCGTCGCCGCCCGCAGGACCTGGTCGCCGCCCCGGCCGACGATGGCCGTCCGGAACTTCGCCGCCACGAGCATCTGCTGGAGATTGTCGTGCAGCACCCGCGCCAGGCGGGTCCGCTCGCGCTGCTCGGAGAGGGGCAGCTCCCCGGCCAGCGCCCGCAGCTGGCGCGCATGCCTCGCCAGCTGGGCCGTCCGCTCGGCCACGCGCCGCTCGAGCTGGTCGTTCGCCCGCGCCAGCCCCTCCTCGGCCCGCTTGCGGTCGAGGGCCTCGACGACGGCCACGGCTATCGCCTCGAGGGCCTCGCGGTCCTCGGCGCGGTAGCCGCCCGGGCGATTGCCGACGGCGATCATGCCGACCGTCCTGCCCTCGCGCAGCAGCGGCACCCCCAGGAAGCTCGTCAGCGGCGGATGGCCCTCCGGCATGCCGATGCGGTCCGGGTGGCTCGCCGGGTCGTTGGCGATCAGGCTCTTTCCGTCGGCGAGCACGCGGCCGTAGATGCCGTGGACGGGGAAGCTCCCCGGCACACGCCGGTGGCCCTCCGGGGACCGCATCGCGCACGCGGCCCACCCCGGGTTGCTGATGGCCAAGTCATGCAGGAGGCCGTCGGCCCCGATCTCCCCGACGAAGCTGATCCCGCTGCCGGTCACCTCCTCGATCACGCCCAGGCAGGCCTCGCACAGCTGCACCTCCGTCTGCGGCCCCAGGCCCAGCGCCAGCACGCGGTTGATTGCCGTCAGCATGGCGCCCTGCCGGCGCAGGTCCTCCTCGGCCCGCGCGCGATCGATGATGTCCGACGCCTGCCTGGCCAGCAGGTCGAGCAGACGCAGCGCGCGGTCGTCGGGCCGCCGCAGCGTGCGGTAATGCGTCGAGAACATGCCCAGCGGCCTGCCGGAGCGGCTGATCAGGGGCGTCGACTGCACCGCGCGCACGCCGGCCCGCCGCTGCACCTCCAGCGCCGGCGTGCCGGCGAAGATCGGGCTCTCCTCCACGTCCTCGACGATGACGCGCTCGCCGCGCGCCAGCGCGGTGCCGCAGCTGCCCTGGCCCTTGCTCACTGTTTCCCAATAGTCGATCCACCACTGCGGAAAACCGCGGTGGGCCGCGATCCGCAGGTCGCCGCTGGCCGGGTCGAGAAGCTGGATGGTGCCGAAGTCGGCCCCGACGATCGCAATGGCCGCATCGACGATCTCCGTCAACACCGGCCTGAGGTTGCCTTCCACCACGAAGAGCGTGCCGATCCTCTGCAACCGCGTCATCACATCGAGATCGCGCGCCAGATCCCGCTCGGCCTGCTTGAGCGCGGTGACGTCGAGCACGATGCCCAGGTAGCGGACGACCCGGCCGGCGGCGTCGCGCTGCGGCTGTCCGCGCGACAGCAGCCAGCGCTCGGCCCCCTCCGGGTCGGCGACACGCCACTCGGCCGTGAGATCCCGCCCCGCGGCGGCGGCTTCCTGCACGGCCCGCGCCGCCTGCTCGCGGTCCTCGGGGTGGATGCTGCGCACCCAGGCCTCGAACGAGGGCTCGCAGGAGCGAACGGCCAGCCCGTAGAGCGCCCACAGTTCGTCCGACCAGGTGTTGCGGTTGGTGACCAGGTCCCATTCCCAGGTGCCGGCCTTCGCGGCCTGCTGGGCGAGGCGGAGCCGCACCTCGCTCTCCCGCAGCGCCTCCTCGGCCGCCTTGCGCTCGGTGATGTCCAGCGTCGCGCCGACGTACCGCACGAGAGCGCCGCTGCCGTCGAGGTGCGGGTACGCGCGGTCGTAGACCCAGCGCGCGCTCCCGTCGGGCCGCACGATCCGGTGCTCGCACTCGAAGACCGAATGCGCCTTCGCGCACGCGGTGAACGTCTCGCGCAGGCGGGCCGCATCGTCCGGATGGATGTGCCTGGCGAAGATCTCGTCGTACGTCGGCGACGGCGCCGCCGGATCGAGGCCGAAGATGCGGTACTGCTCCTCGGACCAGGCCGTCGCCCGCGTGGCGACGATGTACTCGAAGCTCCCCAGATGCGCGATCTTCTCGGCCTCCGCCAGCATGTCGCGGGTGCGCTGCAGCTGCTGCTCGGCCTCCGTGCGCCGGCTGATGTCCAGGCCGGCCACCACCGCGCCGCGGACCGCGCCGCCCGCGTCGAGCAGCGGGGCCGCGCCGGCCAGCAGGTGCAGGATCCGGCCGTTGGGGAAGCGCATCTCCATCTCGAAGGGCTCGATGAGCCTGCCCGTGGCCGCGGCGCGCTGCGCGGGCAGCTCGTCCGGGCGCAGCTCGCGGCCGTCCCGGAAGACGGCGTACGTGACGGCCGCCTCACCCGCGTCAGCGCTGCGGGAGATGTTGCCGCCGCGGGCGACCTGCATGATGATCTCGTCGGCGTAGGCGTTGCCGGTGATCTGCCGGCACGCCGGGTCGCTGGCGACCCAGATCGCCACCGGCGCCGCCTCCTGGATGGCGCGCAGCGCCTCGGCGGCAGCCCGCGCCTGCTCCTCGCTGGCGCGCAGCGCCTCTTCGCCCTCCTTGCGGCCGGTGATGTCCCGGGCGTAGACGTTGGCGTGGCGTTCGGCCGCGAACGGGATCGCCCAGACCAGGAAGGTGCGGTCCGCAAGCGCGACTTCGGTCTGCGCCTGTCTCTCCTCGGCGATTGCCTGCGCCACCAGCCCGGCGATCGGCTCAGCGGCCCGCTCGCCGCTCCTGACTTCCCAGCCCTGCCATTCGCTGGCGGCGCGGTTCTGGTAGAGCACCGTGCCGTCGGCGGACACCCGCAGAACCGGGTTCGGGTTGTCCTCCGGGAAGCGGGCGAGGTCGCGGGCCCGCTCGTCGCTGGCCCGCAGCGCCTCGACCAGGCCCTTGAGCTCCGTGACGTCGGCGAAGGTGACCACGAGGCCCTCGATGCGCCCGCCGGCGGCGCGGCACGGCAGGATACGCCGCTGGTACCAGCGGCCGTCGTCGGCCCGCACCTCGGCGCTCGCCGGCGCCAGGCCCGCCAGCACGCGCCGCGCATCCTCGAGCAACAGGTCGTCGCTGAAGTTCCGCGCGATCTCGGCGATGGGACGGCCGACGTCGGCATCGGTCACGCTCAGCAGCGTGGTGACGGCCGGGGTGAAGCGGCGCAGCCGGAGCGCGGCGTCGAGGAAGATGGCCGCCACATGGGCGGCGGTCAGCAGGGCGGTCGCGTCGTCCGCTGCCGCCGGCGGGCCGGACGTCTCGGCGCTGGCGGGCAGCCCGGGGGGACGGGGTCTGTTGGTTCCTCGCGCGCGCCCTGCCATCGACTCGTCCTCCCCGACGCGGCCTTCCGCTGAGGGGCATCCTAGGAACGCCGCGGCCGCGGGTCAAGGCGGGAGATGCAGCCGGGACGGGCCAGGACTTCGTGCGCGGCGGGCGATCCTCATCGGAAGAGCACTTGCATTTCCGCCGCGCCGCCGCGAAATTGTGCGCAGCGGCGCGCCACGGAATGCACGGCACGGAGCCGCGGAAGGGCGGCTCCCCTTGGGCGCCGACACCAGACAAGGAGACCTCAAGATGACCACGCTCGTCGTGCTGGGCCACCCCGATCTCGCCGGGAAGTCGATCGCGAACCGGATCATCGTCGAGCGCGTCCGCACGCTGCCGCAGCTTGCAGTGCGCGACCTCTACCGCGAGTACCCGACCTTCGACATCCGCGTCGACGCCGAGCAGGAGGCTCTGCGGCGGGCCGACTCGATCGTCTTCCAGTTCCCGTTCTACTGGTACGGCGTCCCGGGGATCCTCAAGGAGTGGATGGACCGGGTGCTCACCTACGGCTTCGCCTACGGCTCGACGGGCGACAAGCTGCGCGGCAAGGACTTCCTGGTCTCGACGACCATCGGCGGCCC
>DATDCY010000182.1 GCA_036524115.1 bacterium
CGGCGACGCCACGATGTCCACCGGCGCCAGGATCGGCAGCTTCTCGCCGCCGCGCAGCACGAGCGCCTCGCGGCTCGGGCGCACGCGCAGCGCCGGCCCCGCCGTGCGCTGACTGCCACCGGCGCGCGCGGCGGCGAGCGTCACGCTCCTGACGTCCGAGAGCGCGCCCTCGACCATGGCCGCGCTCACGGCGCTCAACCGGTACTCGTACGCGCCGGCCCCGACCTCCGTGTCCGTGAAGGTGCAGTCGGCCACGCCCGCCCGCAGGCGGAAGGCCCCCGGCGGGTCGGCCGGCGTGCGGCGGAAGACGTTGTAGACCACGGCGCCCGAAACCGGCGCCCACAGCAGCCGGACGGCCGGGGCGTCCCCCTCGGACGCGGCGACCGCGTCGGTCCAGCGGGGCGCCGCCGGAGGGATGAGCTGTGGCTCCAGCGCCAGGACCTCGGCCTCGGCGGACACCGGCCCGGTCCCGCCGGGCCCCGCGGCGCAGACGGAGTAGCGGTAGCGCACGCCGCGCGTGACCGCGGCGTCCAGGTACTGCAGGCCGGGCGTGGCGCCGATCTGGCGCGCCTGTTCCTCGCCCTCGGCGCGGCGCAGGATGAGGTAGCGCTCCGCCCCGGGGACGGCGGTCCAGGCGAGGCCGACCGCCGAGCGCTCGCCAATGAAGCGCTGGGCGACCCAGCGCGGCGCCTCGGGCGCGGCCGCTGCGGCCCGGCCGGCGGCACAGAGGGGGAGCAGCGCAACCGCGAGCGCGAGCGTCACGCGCACCGTGGTCCGCGGCACGGTCACTCCCCCAGGGATTCGAGCAGCCCGCGGTCGATCGCGATCGTCGCGGCGCCGCGCAGCTTCGCGGCGTAGACCGACCGCTCCTTGGCCACGGCGTCGAGCCGCGCGTCACGCGCGACCTTGCCCCGCACCTGGTCGAACGGCGGGGGCGAAGCGACGGAGCCGTAGCGACCGAGATTGGCTTCGTAGTAGGCCCTCAGTTCCGCCTCGCCGAGCTTCAACCGGGGCTCCACCTCGAGGGCGATCAGGCGCCGGGTGGCGGCCGCGCGGGCAAGGCGCTCCCGGCCGCGGTCGTACTTCTCCCGGAAGGCAGGCAGCGCCGCCTCGGCCTCGCGCAGCACCAGCTTGCGTCCCGCGGCCCTGGAGATCGACCTGGCGAAGCGCAGCGCCGTGACCCCCTCCAGCGGCGGGTCGAGCTCGGCGACCATCCGGTCCACCGCCTCGACCTCGCTCCAGAGCACGACGTCGTTCTCCCCGAACCGGGCCACGACGAGCGCCCCGCGCGGAGCCCCCGTCGTGTTCGGCTTCTGGTAGGCGTCCGGCAGCGGCTTGACGTTCGCCTCCGCCCCCGCCTTCTTCTCGAGATTCTCCACCATGTCGCCGAGCAGCGCCGCCTCGGACATCACGCCGCCGTGGCTGCCGCTCATCGAGCTGCCCTGGTGGAACGAGCCCGGGTTCTTCGCCCTGACCTCGTCGGGATACTTCCAGAGCACGTACTGCTCCTCGAGCAGCTGCCGGACGTCGCTCTCGACGGCGGCGACGACCTCGGGCGCCTCGCGCAGGCCCCGGCGCACGGCCTCGGCGTAGAGCAGCTGGCCCTCGAGCGCCCTCTCGAGCGCCCCGCCGGCGCCCGCGGGACCCGCGCCGGTCACGCGCATGATGTCGCGCACCTGGCCGACGGTGATGGGGACGCCGTCGACGGTGGCGAGCACCGCCGTGTCCGGGGGCGGCCCGGCCAGGACGGTCCCCTTGCCCACCGGCGGCGACGCGGCCGGGGACGCGCCCCCGGCGGCCGGGGCGGACGAATCGGCGGCCGCCGCCCAGGGAGCCAGTGTCAGCAGCAGCGTCGCGGCGAGGAGCAGGACCCTACGGGGCCGGCCTGAGGAGTCGGTCGATCTCGGCGTCATTGAGCGTCACCTGTGCTTCCTTGCGCTTGCGCTCGAAGAACTCCTGCCAGTGGGCGGTGCGCTTGGCGAGCAGGGCGCGCGGGCGCGCCTGTTCCTTCACCTGCTCGTAGGGGAGCAGCTCCCGCTCCGATCGCGCGTCAAGCTTGAGGATGTAGAAGTTGTCGCCGATCGGGATCGGCACCGAGATCTCCCCGACCTTCAGCGCCTCGACGTACGCCCGAAGCTCGTCGCGGATGGCGTTCTCGCGCACCCACCCCTGGTCGCCGCCGATCACCGCGCTCTCGCGGTCGATGGACTCGCGCCGCGCCAGCTCCTCGAAGACCGCGCGGCCCGCGACCAGGTCCTCGCGGTAGCGCCTCGCGAGGAAGCCGCTCGGCAGGACGATCTGGCGCACCCGCACCATCGCCGGGCTCTTGAACTGCTCCGGATTGCGGTTGTAGTAGTCGCGCACCTCGTCCTCGTCCACCTGATACAGCTTGTAGACCTGGTCGCGGTAGAGCCCGGTGAGCAGGTCCAGCGCGTAGGCGTCCATCGCCGGCTTCCACCCCGGGTCGGCGCGCTCCAGCCCCAGCCGCCGCCCTTCCTGGGCGGCGAGCAGATCGTCGACCTGCCGGTCGAGCTGCTTGCGCAGCAGCTTCTCCATCTCGCCGTGCTGTGGGAAGCCGTGCTGCGCCTCCTGCTTGAAGACGACCGGCTCGCCGTTGACCTCGGCGACCTTCCTGCCCGACCCGGCCCCGGCCGGGTCGGTCAGCGCCTTCTCGTCGATCGAGATCTTCGCCTTCGCCCGCAGCGTGCCTATCGCGCCGGCCTCGGCATCCTCGCGCTTGGCCGCCAGCACCTGCGGCCGCAGCTCGTCGCGCCTGCGTGCCCGCTGCGTCTCGACGCTGGTGCGGCCCACGGCCTTGAGCACGTACCAGCCGATCGGCTCCTCCAGCGGCCCCGCGACCTCGCCGACGGCCAGCGCGAGGATCACCCGCTTCGTCGCGGGCGAGAAGTGGGTCTCGGCCTCCGCGCTCAGCACGGCCTCCCCCCGCGCGGGCTCCGCGCCACCGACGGCGCGCGCCGCGGCGGCGAAGTCGCCCCCCGCGCGCAGGGCGGCCGCGTAGCGGGACGCCTCCTCCTCGTCCGGGAAGGAGGCCCACGCCACCCGGACCTCCTCCGGCTGCGGCGGGACCATCCGCTCCAGCTCCTCCTCGGTCACCCGGACGTCACCGCGCACCTTGGCGCGCCAGAGCTTCGCGAGCAGCTCGTTCTCGTGGCCTCGCATCTGGTCCCTGAACGCCGCCGTCTCGCGCAGGCCGCTCTCGGTCGCGAGCACGCCGACGACCTCGAGCAGCGCCTGCCGCATGATCGCACCGCGCACCGCGGCGCGGTCCGCCCACAGCTGCTCGTACTCCCCGGGGCCGAGCTTCATCCTCTGGAAGGCTTCGAACTCGGACGCCGTCACGGTGCCGCCGCGGTACGTGGCCAGCACCGCATCGGCTTTCCCGGGCTTTGCGGCTGCCGCGGCCTTCTCCGGCTTAGCGGCCTTCCCGGGCTTTGCAGCCGCCGCGGCCTTCTCCGGCTTAGCGGCTGCCGCGGGCGCGGCGACGGCCGGCCCCACCGGCGCGAAGGCCGCACACAGCAACGAGGCCGCGGCGATCACCGCCGCGGCCCGCGCCGGACTGAACAACTGCCGACGCCCGGATTCCGGGCGCCGGCCGCACATGCGTGGTGTGATTAGATCCATCCGCTTACTTCGCCTTGGCGATCGCCTCGATGGTGTTCTTAACCTCGCCGGGCTCGAAGCCGGTGGCCTTGAAGGCGATGTTCCCCTCCTTGTCGATGAGCAGCGTCGAGGGGGTCGAGCGGAAGCCGTACTTGAGTGCCGACGCGAACTTCGGGTCGTGCAGCATGGTGAAATCCTGGTGGACGAAGCCTTCGTTGTAGCTCTGCAGGTTGTCTTCCTTGAAGTCGATGCTCACGACGTACACGCCCACGTCCTTGAGCTTGCCCTCGGTCTGGGCCGTCTTGAGCTCGGTGATCTCGGCGAGGCACGACGAGCAGCTCGACGAGAGCCAGACGAAGAGCAGCTTCTGCTTCTTGAGCTGGGTGGAGAGCGTGAAGTCCGCCTTGGTCTCGAAGTTCTTGATGGTGAAGTCGATCGCCGGCTGGCCGATCTCCCAGGGCTTCACCTTCTTTGCGGGTGCGGCGGGTGCGGCGGGTGCGGCCGGCGCGGCGGCCGGCTTCGCCGCCGGGGCGGCGGCCTTGGTCTCGGCCGAGGCGGACGTCGCAGCGAGCAGCGCCAGGGCGGCGGCGCATGCAACGGCTGTCTTCCAGGTGCGCATGTGCTTCCTCCTCAAGGCTAGGAGTCTCTCGAGAACGAAAAACCGGGGAGGGGCGCAAGGCGCCCCTCCCCGCGGACACTACGCGGATCTTAGTAGTTGTGGCAGTTGACGCAGAGGGCCGGCGAGTACACGCCGGCAGTGGCCTCCGCCGCCTCGAGGATGAAGTCCGTGCCCTTCGTGATGGTGCCGCCCACGCCGGTCGCGTAGTCCACCGACGTCGCGGACGCGGTGCCGCCCGGAGCCGAGTCGTGCGGCCGGTGGCAGGAATCGCAGTCCATCATGTCGTTGTTCGGGTAGGACGCGGCATTCGGGGCGCCCGCGGCGTCGGCGTACGTGCCGTCCACAGAGCCCGTGACCAGGGTCGTGATGGCGCGCACGTTGTCGGCGGCCGCCGTGATGACCTGGCCCGTGATCTGGTGCGTCCCCGGAGGTCCGGTGGTGCCCTGGGTGGCGCTGTAGTGGCAGTACATGCAGAAGGCCGCGCCGACTTCGGCGCCGCTGCCCGCGGCCATGCCGCGGTTGCCGTTGCCGTCGTCCTTGTAGTTCATGAGCAGCAGGTTGTTCTGCCACCCTTCCTTGCCCGTGCCACCGGCAGCGAGATAGCCGATGTTGCCGATGATGTTGTGGCAGGACTCGCAGACCATGTCGCCGGCAGCGGCCGACTTCCAGCGCGAGATGTTGTCCGCGACGGTGTCGATCGAGCCGGACGCCCAGTTCGACGCCGGGGCCGGCCACGCCCCAGCCATCGGGATCGTCACGACGACGCTCTGCGCGCCGAACCGGAAGTCGCCGTCCTGACCGAGGACGTGCGTGCCCTCGCCGCGGTCCACGCCGTGGCCCATCGGGGTCACCGGCTGGGCGCCGGCGTTGTGGTTGCCGCCGTCGATGTTGGTCATCGTGTCCGCGATCGCGCGGTTGATCGGCTGCTCCAGATCGGTCGGGTTCACGTTGTGGCAGTAGTTGCACCACGTCGGGCTGGCGGCGTGGTTGCCGTTGCCGAAGTTCGCGGTGGCGAAGAAGCCGCCCGCCTGGTTGTGCGCGTACGTCCCGGCGCCGCCGCCGTGGCAGTTCTCGCAGTCGAGCACGGAGTCCATGTCGTCGCCGTCGGCGATGCGCAGGTTCCCCTTGTGGGAGTGGTGGTTGTTCGGCGAGGCGTTCAGGTGGCAGGAGTAGCACCAGTTGACGAGGCCGGGGGAGAGGGGGGGGTTCTGGCGGCGCAGGCGGCCGCGCATGTCGTTGCCCTGCGTGAACGCCGTCCCCTCGTTGGCAGCCATACCGCCGTGGGCGTCGTGGCAGCTCGAGCACATCGGGGTCGGATCCGTGCCGGTCCCCTGCGGCCAGGGGCTGACCGCGGAACCGTGGTTCGGGCCGCCGTCGCTGGGGAAGGTCACAACGTAGGTGCCCGTGGTCGTGTCGATCGGGTGGTCGCCCACCGACGCGGTGGTCACGACCGGAAGCTGGTGGCAGCCGTAGCAGAGGGGCGAGCTGGTGTAGGTGGCCGGGTAGTTGTTGATGGCCAGCTTGTAGTTGCCCTGGCCCGGCGTCTGGGAGGTCTCGTCACCGTGGACGGCGTGGCAGGTGGTGCAGTCGAGGACGCCCGTCGTCGACCCGTCGGCGGAGTGGGCGCCGAGGAGCCAGCCGGTCGGAGCCGTGGTGGCCGAGGTCAGCGCGTTGCCGATGTCCGGGGTGCCCGGGGCGCCGGCAACCGAGGGGACGAGGGCAGTGCGCAGGCGCGCGCCGTTGGTCGCCGTCACGGCGGAGATCTGGACGGGGTGGAGGGAGACCGTGGCGTTGGTGTAGACCATCGAGTTGCCGTCGCCCTGCTCGGCGGCGGTGTCGGTCTCGCCGCGGCGGTGGCAGCGCTCGCAGAGGTCGCCGCGGTAGGCGGCGCCCGTGCCGGCGCGCAGGTACGGGGAGACGCCGTCCGTGTTGTCGTGCACGAAGTGGCACGAGGTGCACTGGATGGCCTGGTCGCCGCTCTGGATCAGCGGGTTGGTCGCGGCGGTGTACGGCAGGTTGGCGTTGGCGTTCATGTACGTCTCGCCGCTCTCGGCCGTCCCGGCGGGGCCGTCAGGCAGGGCGGGGATGGCGCCGAAGAACGGGCCGTGCGCCGTCGTGCCGGTGTAGATGTAGGCGCCCATGTTGGAGCACAGGACGCCGGCAACGGTGCTGCCGTCGTGGCAGGAGTAGCAGAGCTGACCGATCTTGTTGCCGCCCCAGTTGCCGGTGCCGCTCGGGACGTCGATCCAGAGGCGGTCGCCGCCGGCGGCGTGCGGGATGTGACAGTTGTTGCAGGTGAAGCTGGCGTGCGGTCCGCCGAGCGCAAGGACCTGCGCCGGCATGGCCATGAGGCCGGCCGCGAGCAGCATCACTGCTACGAGCGTCGCTTTCTTCATCAAACCCTCCATGTGCCGTACTGCGTTACTACCCCACATCGACCCGTGTCTCGCCGGCGGCTCGTCGCCGACCGGCATCTCGTCGCTTCCCCTGTGCTCCCACCTCCCCTCTTGCTGATGGAATAGCGGTCCCGATCACTCCGGCGGCTGGAAGGGCGGCGGGGACTTGTCCCAGAGCAGCTGCAGGATGCTGTACTGCTTGGCGATGTTCTCGACGACGTAGAACCTGTCGCCGACGATGATGGCGCCGTTCGGGTTCGAGAGCCCCGGGGCACCCTTGCCCTCCTCGTTGGACATCATGTACTTGAACGCGCCGTTGCCGTCGAAGATCTGCGCGGTGTTCACCGTCTTGTCGACCGCGAAGAACCAGTCGGTCTTCGCGTCGTGGGCCACGCCGTTGAGGTACATGAAGGTGCCGACACCCGCGCCGCGCTCGCCGAGCTGGTCGATCATCTTGCCGGTGTCGTCGTAGAAGGTCACCTTGGCGTCGCTGTCCACGACCATCATGCGGCTGCCGTCGTTGCTGACGTCCATCCCCACCGGCGAGCGCAACTCCACGGGCTCGATCGCCTTGCCCTTGTCGTCGTACTTCGTGCCGAACGCCGACTCGAACGTCATGCCGTCGTCGTAGACCTGGATCTGGCTGTTCATGGAGTCGACGACGTAGAACTTGCGCTTCACCGGCGAGAACGCGATCCCCCACGGCATCGCCGCCTGGGGCAGCTTGGGGTCCCGGTAGATGGGGATGGACTTCACGAACTTGCCGTCGGCTTCCAGGATGGTGACGGCCTTCCTCATCTGGTCGGTGATGTAGAGCGTATCGTCGACGATGACGATGCCGGTCGGGCACTCGAACTGTCCCGGCTCGCCGTAGCGCGCCACGAACTCGTTGTCCTTGTTGAAGACGACGATCTTCCTGGCCACGCAGTCGGTGATGTAGATCGTGCCGTCCTTGGCGACCGCGATGTCGCGCGGCTGCATCAGCAGGTCGAGCTTGTTGTCGAGCGTGAAGAGCTTCTTGGTGTGCAGCGGCACGGAGGTGAGCTTCTTCTTCTTCTTGGCCCCCGCGTCCTTCTTGATCTCGGCGATCGTGACCTTCTGCTCGGCGGAGTACGCCGACTCCTGGAACGAGTCGTCGAGGGTCGTCAGCACGTAGTAGTACGTCTTGCCCAGCTCGACCTTGGCGTCGACGTACGTGGTCTCCGGCGCGGAACTGATCTGCTGGTAACCGGAGCCGGCCGTATCGCTGCGGTAGAGGTTGTAGGCGATCGCCTTGCCGGCCTTCGGACTGTTCCAGGAGAGGCCGACGCGGTAGTTGGTCTTGCCGAACTCGGTCGTGGCGTCAGGCTTGACCGCGACCCAGTCGGGGGGCAGCGTCACGGCCTTCTTCTGGCCGGGGATCTTGACGCTGCGCTCCTCGCCGTTGGCGCTGACCTCGGCGCCGGCTACCGTCTGCAGGACGTAATAGTAGGTCTCGCCGGCCTGGACGGTCGTGTCGAAGTGCTGCGGCTGCGCCGTCGCCCCGATCTCGGTGTACCCCGACCCTGCGGTCGCGCTGCGCAGAACCTTGTAGCCGGTCGCCCCAGGGACCGGCAGCCACCGCAGGCCGACCGAGCGCTGGGCGTCGACGTAGAGCACCGCGACCCAGCGCGGGGCGTCGACCGCCGCGGCCGGCGCCGAGAGGCCGGCGACCACGGCACAGACGCAGAGTGCGATGACGAGAACTGACCGGAGCACATCCCTTGCCCTTTGATTCACAGCCTTCTTCCTCCCTTTGCCCTCGCTGTAGGGGCGGTTGTTGCCGAGCGAACGCAGGGAGGCAGTGTAGGATCCTGAATTTTCGTTGTCAACGAACTGATCGTCTCTCACGAATCCAGCCCTCCGCTCCGTACCTTCCGTTACGCAAGAGCAGTGCCAGCGGCGAGGGCCGGAGGCACCGAAAGTAATCCACAGAAACAGGCCTGTAACATCGTGTGGTTACGAATGGCCCACCGGGCGGGGAGATTTGCGCCCGGCGCTGGGGAGCGGGGGGATTTCCCCCACCGCTGGGGGAGACCACGCACCCGCGCCCCCACCTCCTCACTCCATGGCCCGCAGGAACTCGTCCCGGAAGTGCTCGATCGCCTCCTGGCGCATCGCCTGGGACACGATGACCAGGGTGATCGCCGCCCGGTTCGAGGTCTCGTCGAGGGCCACCGAGATGTCGCGCCAGCGGGCGGTGACCGGCTGCGAGAAGCGCTCCTTGAGTGCAAGCCGCAGCGCGGATTCGCGCAGCCCGTCCGCGGGCCGCTCGTAGGAGGCGCGGATCTCGCCGACCCGGTTGCGGTAGTCGTACACGAACTGCAGGTAGCGCATGCCGTGCTTCGGCTCCAGCGCCTCGGTCCCCGTGGCGTTGGCCGGCAGCGCCGCGCGCACCTGCTCGGGGGTCATGCCGAAGCGCACGCCGTAGAAGTCGAACTCCTCCGCGCCCGCGCGCGCCGCCTGCGCCCCCGCGCCGGCCGCGCCGCACAGGAGCGCGAGCGCCGCGAGCGCGGCCATCGCCGCCGTCCTGGCCCATCCCATGTCGTCATCCTCCGTTGTGTGGTCGTCC
>DATDCY010000183.1 GCA_036524115.1 bacterium
GGCCGCCGGGCTCTGCGAGCGCCTCGGCTGGCCCGTCGCTGCCGACGTGCGCTCGGGGCTGCGGCCCGGCGCGGGGCCGGCGCGGCGCATCGGCCACATCGACCAGATCCTGCTCAGCCCGCAGGTGCGCGCCGCCTTCGCCCCGGACGTCGTGCTGCACCTCGGCGGCCAGCCGACGTCCAAGCGGCTCGCGCAGGCGCTGGCGGCGCTGCCCGACGCGCAGGTCATCTCCGTTCAGGAGCACCCCTTCCGGCACGACCCCGACCACCGGGTCGCGCTGCGGATCCAGTCCGGGATCGGCCGGTTCTGCGTGCTGCTCGCCGCGCGCCTCGGCAGCGGCGACACGGAGGCCGCCGGCGCCTGGGGCGTGCCGCTGCAGGCGGCCTCGGCGTCTGCGGCGGCGGCGATCGAGGCCTTCGTCGCGGGCTCGCCGCTGGGCGAGATCGCCGCGGCGCGCGTCGTCTCGCGCGAGATCCCCGCCGGCCACGGCCTCTTCCTCGGCAACAGCATGCCGGTGCGCGACATGGAGATGTTCGCGGACGCGTGCGGCCCCCGCGTGGCCGTCGCGGCCAACCGCGGCGCCAGCGGCATCGACGGCGTCGTGTCGACGGCCGCCGGCTTCGCCTGCGGGCTGGGCCGGCCCGCGACGCTCATGATCGGCGACCTCTCGCTCCTGCACGACCTGACCGCGCTCCTGCAACTGCGCGCGCTGCCGCAGCCCCTGGTGATCGTCGCGCTCAACAACGGCGGCGGCGGCATCTTCCACTTCCTGCCGATCGCCTCGCAGCCGGCGCTGCTCGATCCCTGGTTCACCGCGCCGCACGACGCGGACCTCGCCGGCGTGGAGCGGCTCTTCGGCATCCCGGTGCGGCGTCCGCGCACCATCGCCGAGTTCGCGACCGCCTACCGCGAAGCCTGCAGCGCCGGCGCGCCCGTCCTCATCGAGGTGCGCACCGACCGGGCGGAGAACCTCGCCGCGCACCGGGCCGTCGGGGCGGCCGTCGCCGCCGCGGTCGAAGCCCCGTAGCGGGCGCCGGAGTCCGCGACACACATGGCCGCGAAGCCGAAGAAGGGCGCCGCCACGCCCGGAGACCCGCCCGCAGGTCGTCCTCTCGCCTTCGAGGAGCGCGGCCCCGCCGGCGCCCCGCCGCTGCTGCTGCTCCACGGCTTTCTGGGAAGCCGGCGCGACTGGGATCCCGTGGCCGCCGCGCTCGCGGGGTCGCGCCGCTGCATCGCCGTCGACCTTCCGGGGCACGGTGAGACCGGCGCCCCGGCGGACGAGGGGCTCTGGACGCCGGCCGGCTGCGTCGAGGCGCTCGCGGCGCTGCTGAAGGAGCGCGGCGGGGGCGCAGTGGCCGGCTACTCTCTCGGCGGACGGCTCGCGCTGCAATTGGCCGCGGAGCACCCGAAGACCGTGACGCGCGCCGTGATCGTCTCGGCGACGCCGGGAATCTCCGGCGAGTGCGGGCGCGGACAGCGGCGCGCCATGGACGAGGGAGCCGCGCGGCGGCTCGAGGGCGGCGGGCTCGACGCCTTCCTCAAGGAGTGGTACGAGATGGCGCTCTTCGCCCCGCTACGCGAGCACGCGCGGTTCCCGCAGGTCCTCGAGCGGCGACGGCGCAACGACCCGCGCCTGCTCGCGCGCTCGCTGCGGCAGATGGGCGCCGGAGCGCAGCCGCCGCAGTGGGACGCGCTCCCGGCGCTGCGCGTGCCGCTGCTCTTTCTCGTCGGCGAGCGCGACCAGAAGTTCACCGACATCGCCTTCGACGCGGTGGCGCGCTGCCCGAACGCGGAGGCCGTGGTCGTGCGCGGCCGCGGCCACGCCCTGGTCGAGGAGGCCCCGGAGCGGGTGGCGCAGGAGATCGCGGGGTTCCTGGCGGCGGGATGAGCCGTCGCCCCGCCCCCTCGCGGGCGGCGCGGGCTTGTGGCCGCGGCTGCCGCGGCTTACCATGGCGCATCACGACGACCCGACCGACGGCGGCAAGGGAGGACACATGGCATCCATCGACTGGCGCGAGGCGCTGACCTTCACCGACATCCTCTACCACAAGGCCGAGGGGATCGCGAAGATCACGATCAACCGGCCGCGCGTGCGCAACGCCTTCCGGCCGCGGACGGTCGTCGAGATGATGCGGGCGCTCGACGACGCGCGCGACGACGCCGGCACCGGCGTGGTCATCCTCACCGGCGCCGGCGACAAGGCCTTCTGCTCCGGCGGCGACATCAAGGTGCGCGGCGACGACGGCTACAAGGACGAGAAGGGCGTCGAGCGTCTCAACGTCCTGGACTTCCAGCGGCAGATCCGCACCTGCCCCAAGCCGGTGATCGCGATGGTCGCCGGCTACGCGATCGGCGGCGGCCACGTGCTGCACCTGCTCTGCGACCTGACCATCGCGGCGGAGAACGCGCGTTTCGGCCAGACCGGGCCGCGCGTCGGCTCCTTCGACGGCGGCTACGGCGCCAGCTACCTGGCGCGCGTCGTCGGCCAGAAGAAGGCGCGGGAGATCTGGTTCCTCTGCCGGCAGTACGACGCACAGCAGGCGCTGGCGATGGGCCTCGTCAACACGGTCGTGCCGCTGGCGCGCCTCGAGGAGGAGACGGTCGCCTGGTGCCGCGAGATCCTCGCGAACTCGCCGCTGGCGATCCGCTGCCTCAAGGCCGCGCTCAACGCCGACTGCGACGGGCAGGCGGGGCTGCAGGAACTGGCCGGCAACGCGACGCTGCTCTTCTACATGTCCGAGGAGGGGCAGGAGGGCCGCAACGCGTACCTGCAGAAGCGCAAGCCGGACTTCTCGCGCTTCCCGCGCAGACCCTAGGAGCCGGGCGTGCGGCTCGCGCGGATCGGCGTGCGCGCCTTCGACCTGGCGCTGGCGCGGCCGCTGCGCGTCGGCGGCCAGGTCCTCGCGCGGCGGACCGGGCTGCTCGTCACCGCGTCGGACGGCGAGGGGCACGCCGGCATCGGCGAGGCTGCGCC
>DATDCY010000184.1 GCA_036524115.1 bacterium
GCGCGGGCTGCTCCACCGCGCCACCGAAGTCCATGGTCACGCCCGCGAACAGGCGCATGGCCGGGTCGTGCGGCCCGTAGTCGCCGCGGGAGCCGCTCCCGCCCCCGGCGGTCACCGAGAGCCGGTCGGTCAGCCGGTGGCGCACGCCGAGGTCGAACTCCAGCGAGTCGTGCGTGTGCCCCTCGCCGTAGGTGCGGCCGGCGATCTCACCGAAGAGCTTCGTGCGCCCGCCCACCGGCACCGAGAGTCCCAGGCCGTAGAAGAGGGCGTCGTCGCCGGCGCCGCCCGCAAACGCGTAGCCGAGGTTCAGGTCGGCCGCGACCCCCGCGCCGAGCGGCAGGCTCACGATGCCGGCGAAGCCGACCTCGCTCTCGCCCGCCCCGCCGCCGTGGGCCTTGTCGTCGAAGGGCAGGGTCACGAAGCCGAGCGCCGCGACGCGGGGGAAGGGGCTGTACTTCAGGCCGAGCGAGCCGTCGCCGATGCGCGTGTCGTCGCCCGCGGGCCCCTCGTGGTGGTGCAGCAGCGGCAGCGAGACCGCCAGCTCCAGGTTGCGCGCGGGCGCCCAGGCGAGCTGCGGCGAGAGGTCCCAGTCCTCGGGGTCCGCCGGCAGATCGTACTTGAGGTACTGGCCGTAGAGACCGAGCCGGAACGCGCCCGGCGCGAGGGTCTCCGCGCTCTCAGTCAGGTACAGTCCGGTGCCGCCGGTCCGGTTGCCTTCCGCGTGCGCGGCGCCGGCGAGACCCACCGCCAGGATGATCCCCGCCGCCGCCCTGCCTGCATACCGCCCCAGTCGCTCGTTCAAGCCGCCCTCCCCACGCCTACTCGTCCTCTTCGTCCTCGTCCTCGTCGAAGTCCTCGTCGTCGTCGTAGTCCTCGTCGTCGTCGAAGTCCTCGTCCTCGTCATCCTCGTCCTCGTCGTCGAGGTCGTCCTCGTCGTCGAAGCCGTCGTCCTCGTCGTCGTCCTCGTCGTCGTCCGCACGGCGGCCTGCCGCCTTCGTTTCACCGTGGCAATCCGTGTACTCCTCGCACTTGACGCAGCAGGTCAGCTTCATCTTCTCCACTTCCTCGCAGCTGTAGTAGTGGTCGCACAGATCACAGCACATCGTCCGTACCGCTCCTCCCGGAAAAATCTCTTAGCAAAGCGCTCCCGCGCAAGTCAAGCGCCCCCGCCCGTCTGCCCGGCGCCGGCGGGGCTCCCGTCCCAGACGCTGACGCGGTTGCGCCCCCCGGCCTTTGCGCGGTAGAGCGCCTCGTCCGCGCGGCCGAGCAGCCCGTTCGCCCCGGGCTCGCCCCCCTGGCTCACGGCCGCGCCGACGCTCACCGTCACGCCCTCGCCGCCCCCCTCGACCGGGATGCGCACGGCGGCCACGGCCTCGCGGACGCGCTCGGCGTGGGCGCGGATGCCCTCGCCGACCTCCTGGAGGATCACGCAGAACTCCTCGCCTCCGTAGCGCGCCACCAGGTCGACGTCGCGCGTGTTCGAGCGGATGCAGTGCGCCACGGCCCGCAGGACCTCGTCGCCGAGCAGGTGACCGTACCGGTCGTTGAAGGACTTGAAGCGGTCGATGTCGACCAGCAGCAGCCCCAGCGGCAGCCGGTAGCGGCGCGCGCGCGCGATCTCGTTCTCCAGCCGCTCGCAGAAGTGGCGGTAGTTGAAGAGGCCGGTGAGCCCGTCGGTGATGGACAGCTGCAGGGTGCGCGCGTAGAGGTTGGCGTTCTCGATGGCCAGCCCGGACTGGTTGGCGATCGTCTCGAGGAACTCCCGCTGGTCGCGCTCCGCACCGGCGGCGCTCTCGACCACGAGCAGGCCGATCGGCGTGCCCTTGGCCTGGATCGGGACGAGCACCGCGCCCGGCGCGCCGATGCGCGCGCAGAACTCCGGCGGCGCCTCGCGCATCAGCTCCTCCCCATGGAGCACGAGCGCCCCGCCGCCGGCGAGCGCGCGCCCGAACAGCGGGAAGCGGGCCGGGTCGATCACGAGCGGCTCCCCCCGCGCCACCCGCTCCCCGAGCCGCCCGTCCTCGCCCGTGAGGAAGATCATGCCCCCCGGGTAGCCGAGGTCGGCGACGATGCTCTGGAGGACCACCGAGAGCACGCCGTCGAGGTCGAGCGTGCCGGCCATCGCCGCCGAAAGATGCTGGAGGATCGTCAGCTGCATGAGGCGCCGGTCGAGCAGCCGGTTGACGTCCGAGAGGATGCTGTCGGTGCTCGTCGGCGTGGCCGGCCCGGCCGCGCCGCGCTCGCGCCCCGCGACCGGGGGCCGCCCGGCCAGCAGCCCGCGGACCAGCCCCACCAGCGCCTGGGAGTCGAAGGGCTTGACGAGATACTCGTCCGCCCCCGAGGTGTGCGCGTAGCGCTTCTCGCTCTCGAGCGAGCGCACCGAGCAGATGACGATCGGGATGCCGGCGGTCCGCGGGTCGTTCTTGAGGAGCCGGCAGACCTGGTAGCCGTTCATGCGCGGCATCATGACGTCGAGGACGATGACGTCGGGGAGCCGGTCGAACGCCTTCTGGATCGCGTCGACGCCGTCGCCCGAGGTGATGACCCGCCACCCCTCGTTCTCGAGGATGAAGCGGTGGAGGCTCAGGATGTCCGGCTCGTCGTCGACGACCAGGATGAGGCGCTCGTCCGCCACCGTCCTTCCTCCAGCACCTTCAGGGCTTCACGACTTCGGTCCCGGCCGGGGGCGAGAAGGCGAAGAGCCCCTTCGCCAGCCCCGTGTCGTCCCGCTCCCCGGAGAAGGTCAGGTGCGTGCGGTTGCCGTAGGCATCCTCGACGGTCGTGCCCGCGAGGCGGCACTCGCCGGGGACGATCTCGAGCGTGAGCCGCACCAGGTCCGCGGACTCCACCCGCGGGCGCAGCTCGACCGCGACGGCCCCACCCGGGCCGCGGGGACAGTCGCGCTCCTCCCAGGCGAACTCCGCCGCGAAGTCGCCCTTGCCGAGCAGGAACAGGAACGGCGTCTGGCGGCTCAGCGCGGCGTCGAGGGGCTGGACGACGGCCTGGCGCCGCTCGGAGCGGTAGAACCAGAGCTGCTTGCCGTCGGCGACCATGAGCTGGGGGTCCGGCGCATCGTACTCCCAGCGCATCCGACCCGGCTTCTGGAAGAAGAGCCGGCCGGTGCGCGTGCGCGGGCGCGCCAGGCTCGCGACGCGGCTCTCCTGCGCGAAGTTCGCGGTGAGGTCCCGCAGCGCCCCGTACCGCCCCTGGACGCACCGCAGCAGCGCGCCCGGGCTCTCCGCGGCAGCCGGCGCCGCGCCGGCGAGCAGCGCCATGGCGAGCGCCATGCCCGCGGCGAGCGCGGGCCGCGACCTCCGTCCCCGCATCGTCGCATTCATCGCTCTTTCCACCCTAGCAGGGTGAGGAAGGCAGGGCAACGCCGCCGTCGATCGCCGCGGCGTACACCTGCAGCACCCGGTCCGCGTGCACGTCCGGGCGGTGGTCGCGCAACGCGCGCTCGCGGCCGCGCACGCCCAGGCGGACGGCGAGCCCGGGGTCCGCCTCCAGGCGCGCCAGGGCGGCCGCGAGCTGGCGCACGTCTCCCGGCTCGACGAGCAGACCGTCGACGCCGTCCTCGACGAACTCCGGCACGCCGCCGATGCGGCTGGCGATCGCCGGCGTTCCCTGCGCGAAACCCTCGAGGATGCTCATGCCGACCGCCTCGAACCAGTCGCACGGGAGGACGGAGGCAATCGCCCCGCGGTACAGCTCGGCCAGCTCGCGCCGCGACCTCCAGCCGAGGAACTCCGCGTGCGGGAGCCCCAGCGCCGCGGCCAGCTCCCGCAGACGCCCCTCCTCCGGGCCGGCGCCGGCGATCAGCAGCCGCGGCGGGCGCTCCAGCAGCGCCGCCGCGCGCAGCAGGTGGTGGACGCCCTTCTCGCGGACAAGCCTCCCGGCGTACACGAAGCCCTCCCGGGGCCGCGCGGGGGCGGGGGCTCCAGGCTGCGACGCGTCGAGCCCGTAGGGCACGACGGCCAGACGGCGCTCGTCGATCCCCGCCCGCAGCGCCAGCTCGCGCATCGCCCGGCTCGCGACGACGAACGCCGCGGGCGAGCGGTAGTACCCGGCCGCGTGGTACCAGGAGTGGACCAGCGCCGTGGCCGCCCGGTGCCACCGCGGGCCGGGGAGGCAGCCGTGCACGAGGGCGGGCAAGGCGTTGCCGCGGATGCAGGGCTCCGTGGCGCAGCGGCGGCCGTCGCCGCGCACCAGCGAGTGCGCCGGGCAGAAGAGCCCCGCGCCGTGGATGGTCATGACGATCGGAACGCCGCGGCGCCGGCACGGTCCGAGCACCGCCGGCGTGAGATGGAAGGACGTCGTGTGCTCGTGCACCACGTCCGGCCGCGCCGCGGCGAGCATGCGCTCCATGGCGCGCACGGCCTCCCGATTGTGGAACGGCCGCGCCGCGTGCCGGATCCGCCCGCCCCACCCCAGCGCCGCGGGGTCGACGAAGCGCGGGAACAGGCCGGTGCGCCCGTAGCCCGCGTCCCAATGCGGCCGCTTGTCCGTGCAGAAGAACTCGACCTCGTGCCCCGCCGCGCGCAGCGCCCCGGCCTCCTGGAACATGCACGTCCCCGAGCCGCTCTCGATGTGGAACCAGTTGTGGACGAAGAGGACCTTCATGGCGTGCGCCCCGCCGCCGCCACCCGCTCGTAGAGCGCGACATACCGCGCCACGATCCTCGGCCAGTCGTACCGGGCAGCCTCGACGCGACCGGCCGCGGACAGCCGCGCCCACAGCCCCCGGTCCGCGAGAACCGCCTCGAGGGCCCCGGCGAACGACCGCGGCTCGGGCGCGGCCAGCAGCCCCGTGCGCCCGTCCGCGATCACGTCGCGCACGCCGGGGATGTCGGTCGCCACCGCCGGGGTGCCGTGGCTCATGGCCTCGATCAGCACGATGCCGAAGGACTCCCGCTCCGATGGCAGCGCGAGCGCGGCCGCGCTGCCGTACTCGCGGGAGAGCGCCGCGCCCTCCAGCCGCCCGGCGAAGACAACCCGGTCCTCAAGCTTCAGCGCCGCGACCAGCCGCTGCAGGCGCTCGCGCTCCTCGCCCTCGCCGACGATCCGCAGCGTCGTCGGCCGCCCGCGGCGCACCAGCAGGTGAACGGCCTCGAGCAGCAGCGGGATGTTCTTCTGGCGGCAGAGGCGGCCCACGAAGAGCAGCCGCTCCTCCCCCCGCCAGCTGTCCCCGGACGGCGGCGGCTCCACCCCGGCGGGGATGACCTCGATCCTCTCGGCGGCGACGCCGTGGGCCTCCGCCACGAGGCGGGCGTATCCGGGCGTGTAGACGACGACGGCCGCGGCCGCGCGCAGCACCGGCGCCAGCAGCAGGCGCTTGTAGAGCGGCAGCAGACATCCCAGGGGACCGGAGGGGCCGATGTCGAGGTGCAGATGCGCGATGAACGGGAAGCGACGGACCGCGCCGCCCCAGCGCACCAGCTCCGGCACGAGCGGCTGGGCGACGTGCAGGTGCACCACCGCGTCCGGCGGGAGCCGCAGCAGCCGCGGGACGAGCCCGGGGATGACGGGCGTGCGCGCGAACTCGAATGCCGCGCACCTGCTCACCGACACCCCATCGGGCACCGCGGGCCTCCGCGGCAGTGCCGAGGTGACCACCCTGACATCCAGGCCGGCCGCCGCGGTCCTCTCCGCGATCTGGCGGGTGAGCGTCTCCATCCCCCCGAGGTGCGGGGGATAGTATGGCGCCACGTGCACGATCTTCACGCCGCCGGGTCCCCGCACCAGCCGCACAATTCCCTGAAGAGCCGGTCATGCCGCTCGACCTGCCGGCTCCAGGCGTAGCCGGCGGCCCGGGCGCGCGCGGCCTCTCCCATGCGCCGTGCCGCCGCAGGTGCGGCCAGCAGCACCTCCAGCGCCCGCGCGAGCGCCGGCGAATCGCCCGGCGGCAGGAGCAGGCCCGTGTGACCGTGCTCGACCGCCGCGGGCACGCCCCCGACGGCCGACGCAACGGCCGGGGTCCCGCAGGCGGCGGCCTCGAGCAGCACCATGCCGAACCCCTCGCACTGGTTGAGCGAAGGGAGAACGACAGCGGCGGCGAGGCGCAGGTATCCCGGCAGCAGCTCGTCCGCGACCTCGCCGGTGAACTCGACGTGATCCCGGGCGCCGAGCTGGACTGCGCGCCTCCGGTACTCGCCTTCCCCGTCTCCGCCGCCGAGCACGAGACAGAGGGCCTGCGGGCGGGCGACGCGCAGCAACGCCATCGCCTGCAGCAGCACCTCGACGCCCTTGTGGCGGTGCGTCCGGTCGAGCTGGCCCGCGAACACGACGACCTCCCGTCCGGCGTAGCGCTCGCGCAGGCCGTCGGGGGGCGCGGCCGGATGAAAACGGGTGAGGTCGACGCCCGGGGCGATCACGACGATCTTGCGCGCGTGCGGGCGCAGATGCGGCGACAGCGCGGCGTAGCGTTCCGAGGTCGCCACGATCCGGCTGGCGCGGGCGAGGGTGCCGCGCAGCAGCGCGACCTGGTAGCAGCGGGCCGCGGCACGCGCGGCCGGGGCATCCTTGACGATGTCGTTGTGGTACGTGACGACGGTCGGGACACCCGCGGCGCGCCGCACCGCAAGGTCGGCGAGAAACGGCACGGGCAGGTGGGCGTTGATGACGTCGGGACCGGCGGCAGCGGCGATCTGCCGCAGCCGCCACCACCACCCGGGGTGCAGCGGCGTGTTCGAGACCCGCACCAGCCGCCCGAGGCGGTGGACCGTCACGCCTTCGGCGCGGACGACCTCGTCGGGCCCGCCTTCGTGCCGCGTGGTCGCGACGGTCACCTCCCAGCCGCGCCCGGCCAGCCCGCGGCTGACGTTCCCGGCATAGTTCTCGACGCCGCCCCGCTTCGGCGGAAAGTAGGGCGCGACCAGCAGCAGCCGTGGCGCGCGGCGGGCCGGCCCGCGCTCCGTCGCCGTGAGGACCGAGGCGTTCGCGCCGCTCATCTCCGGCGCACCAGCGCGACGAGCTTGGTCAGCGAGCGCCAGCTCACGCGCAGGACCGAGGAGACCGCCGCCGCGAGGTAGGCCGGCTTCCTGCGGCTCGCGGCGAGCAGCCGCAGATACCACCGGCTGCAGGAGACGATGGAGAAGTTGTTCCGCAGGTAGTACCGGAGGTTGAGGGCCACATACAGCCGCCCCAGGTCGAGGTCGTGGCTCGCGAGCCGCAGGCGCGGATCGACAATGCGATTGTACAGGTCCGGCCGCGCGAAGACGCGGTAGTCCTCCGGCCCGAGGCCGTCCGCGCCGAAGCGCTCCTCGAAGATTCGGCTGCCGGGCATGGGGGCGGTCAGCAGCAGGCTGTAGTGGTCCGCGCGCAGCTCGCGCATCAGCCGCCGGGTCAGCCGCACGTCCTCCTCGGTCTCGCCCGGGGTGTTGAGCATGATGTTGGCGAAGACGCGCAGCCCGTGCTCGCGGCAGAGGGCGACGGCCCGGTGAGCGTCCGCGACCGTCGTGCCCTTGCGCATCCGACGCAGCGCCGCGTCCGAACCGCTCTCGATGCCGAAGTCCAGCTGCACGCAGCCGGCGTCCCGCAGCTCCCGGGCCAGGGGCTCGTCCAGCACGTTGACGCGCGTCTGCGCGGCCCACGGCAGCCCGAGGCCGGAGGCCCGGTAACCCTGGCAGAACTCGAGCGCGCGTGAGGGCGGCACCGCAAAGGTGTCGTCGGCGATGTAGAAGCTCTCGAGCGCGAAGCCCTCCCTGAGCCAGCGCAAGGTCTCGATGACGTGCGCGACGGGGCGGTGGCGGATCGTCGGCGCGAGGCCCTGCGCCTCCTGGATCATCCGGGCGGCGCAGAACGTGCAGCCGAAGGGGCAACCGCGCGAGGTGTAGATCTGCACCCCGGAGAGCAGCAGCGTCCGGGCCACGAAGCGGTTCGGCCGCAGGTAGTACTCCATGTCCAGAAGATCGTAGGCGGGCCGGCTGAGGGTCCCGAGGTCCTCGACGAAGGGCCGCCGGGACGTCCGCACCACGCCCCCCCCGCGCCGGAACGCGATGCCGCGGACTTCGTCGCGCGCCCGGCCGCCGTCGTCGGCGACGAGTTCCGGGAGGGTCACGTCGCCCTCGCCGATCACCGCCACATCGAACGGGCTCCCCGGGTAGAAGAAGTCCGCGGGACGGAGCGTCGGGTGGGGACCGCCGACGACGATGGGCACCGGCGTGCGCTCGCGGATGCGCTCGGCCAGCTCGCGGCAGCACCAGTAGTCCGAGGTGAAGCAGGAGAGCCCGACCCACGCCGGCGAACGGCGGGCGACCTCCGCGACGATCTCGTCGATGAGGACGGCCACCGCCGCTTTCGAGAGGGGCGCGTGCGGCGGCAGCTTGCGGTCGACCAGGGCGACGGGCAGTCCTGCCGCCCGCAGCGCGGCGGCCAGCTCCAGCAGCGAGTGCGGGACGATCGGGCAGTCGGCCCACATCGGCGAGGAGACGAGCAGCGCCAGACCCGCGGACATCGCGCCCGCCACCGTTATCCGAGGGAACCGCACTCGGCCGGCGAGCCGTCCTCGAACCCCGGGACCACCTGGAACAACTCCGCCTCGACGCGCCCGGCCCGGACGCTGTCGAGCCGGAACGAGAAGCGGGTGAAGACGTGCACCAGCACGTCCTTCTCCTGCTGCATCTGCGGATAGTAGTCGCTGTACAGCGTGATCAGCCAGAAGCGCTGCCCGTCCTGCAGCGAGGCGACATCCCTGCGGAGGTCTGCGCGGAAATTCTCGTCACGGATGACCGCGTAGCGGAAGGAGTTCCCCCAACCGCGCTGCGCCCACTCGAGCTGCACCGTGACCAGACCGAACATCTGGACAAAGACGATGTCGTCCGGCTCGAGCCTTGGCGCCATGGCTTCCGCCAGGGCCCTGACGTCGGGCCCCGGCGGCGGCTCGTAGGTTGCGGTGACGGCGGGAACGGACCACCACAGCAGCAGCGCCGCCGCTGCCCCGCCGCCGAGCAATCGCAGCCGGCGCTTCGGGAGCAGCTGCAGCCAGTCCAGCGCCGACGCCAGAAAGAGCAGCGTCAGCGGCAGGGCGAAGAGGATCACCCGGCCCATCAGGGGGAATGCCACGGGACTGGAAAGCGCCTGCAGGGCGGTGGGCACCGGCGCCAGCTGGAAGACCGTCGCGACCGCGTACGTCGCGAGCGGCGAGAACAGCAGCAGCGCGATCGCCGGGGATCGCCTGAGCAGCAGCAGCAGGCCGGACGCGGCCAGCATCCCCACTGAGAGCGCCTCCGGAAAATCGAGGGGGTCGCGGAAGAACCGGAGCGCTGCCGTGACGTACCAGACCAGATCCCCAAGGGAGTGGGGCGGGAACGGGAGATTGAAGGAACCCCAGAACAGATCCAGCGCCCGCGACTCGATGACCGGCCTGAGATGTCCGAGGTACTGGACGATGAAGACGAGGGCCCAGGTCGAACCCCAGGCCGCGGTGATGGCCGCCCGGCGCCAGCGCCCCTGCCACAGCGCGTCCAGCAGGACGAAGCAACCGAGGCCGGCACAGATGAAGATCATCTCGAACGAGAGGAGCAGCGAGACGAGGCCGGCAATCCAGAGCGACCACGGGAAGTCCCGCTCCTGGTCACGCAGCTCCAGCAGCATCAGGGCCAGCAGGACGACCGCGAGCACGTCGAAGCCATACTGCTTGGCGTTCGCCGAGTAATAGATCAGCGGTTCGGAAACGGCCACGAGGTACGTTGCCACGAGCGCGCTCCACGGAGTCAGCGCGCGGCCCGCCAGCCGCGCGAAGACCGGGAGCGCCGCGAGACCCGCCAGCAGCGACGGCAGCCGGAAGGCGTAGGGGTGGTTGCCGAAGAGCGAGCCGCAGGCCTTGAGCATGAGCATGTACAGCGGCGTCTCCATCAACATCGGGTCGCCGCCGTTTCTCAGCACTGCTGCCCAGGATGCGGTCAGCTCGCAGTAGATCAGGCCCGACTCGTCGCCCCAGGGCGTGGCGTTGCGCTGGAAGAATGCCACGCGGAGCAGCGCGCCCAGTGCCAGCGTCAGGCCGGTCAGCCGCGCAGGGTCGCGCAGCCAGGCCTCTACGCCCGGGCGACGATGCGGATCATGCCACGCCACGGACGGCTCCCGGGATCGCGGCAACGCGGCCGCCGCCGACAAGGAAGAGTGGGTCGCCGCCCATCGACCGGGCTGACGTGAACGTCGGCACAAGGCGGAACGGATGCACTGCCGAATTATAACAGCGCCTCCAAGTCAAGGGCTGAAAGAACTGTTGAAATATGAGATAAATCATTATAATTGCTGATGATCATCATGTTGACCTGGCTCTCTCCGGGAGGGTAACGTACAAGAGACGTGAACGCGAGAGATCCCGGTGCGGGTGCCATGTTGCTGGGGGACATGCGCGCCGATGCCCCAGAGCCGCGCAGCGGGCGTCCCCGATGAGCCGCATTCTCGTCGCCAATCCCCCGACGGAGCGGCACCCCGGGCGCTTCTTCCGGCCGGTGCGGTTCCCGACCTACCAGTATGCGACGCCGGTCATGCACCCGCCGCTCTACCTCCTCTCGGCGGCGACCGCGCTCCGGGACCTCGGTGGCCACGCCGTCTCCTTCGTCGATGCCCAGGCGCCGGGGCTGACCGTGGCGGCGTTCCTCCGGCGGGCGCAGGCGCTGCGTCCCGAGCTGGCCGTGCTCGAGACCTGCCTCGCCTCGTTCTCCGGGGACGTCGCGGTTGCCGCGGCGCTGCGCCGGACGACCGGCTGCCGGGTCATCCTCTGCGGGCCGCAGCTTGGCATGCCGGAGATCGCCCGGGCGATGCTCGCCCATCCGGACGTCGACGCGCTGGTGCTCGGCGAGTACGAGATGTCCCTGCTGGAACTGGTGGCGTCGGGCCTCGCCGCCGGCGTGCCGGGGACCGCGGTGCGGGGGGCCGGAGGCGAGGCCGTCCTCGGCCCGAAGCGCCCGCGGCTGCGCGAGCTCGATCTGCTCCCCGACCCCGACCAGCGCTGGCTTGACCACGCCGCCTACTATGACCCGCTCCTGCGCAACCCCTTCGCCTTCTTCCTCTCGGCGCGCGGGTGCCCGCACGGCTGCGTCTTCTGCTCGTGGCCGCAGACCTTCAGCGGGCGCGCGCACCGGACGCGGTCGCCGCGCCGGGTCGCGGAAGACATCGCCCGGACGCTGGCCGCGGCCCCGCGGCTGCGCAGCTTCCTGTTCAACGACGACACCTTCACCGTCGAGCGCCGGCACTGCCTGGCCGTCTGCGAGGAGCTTCGCGCCTGCGGGGTCCGCACGCCGTGGGGCTGCTACACGCGCGCGGACTTCGACGACCTCGAAGTGCTTCGCGCGCTCCGGTCCGCCGGCTGCCGCCTGCTCAAGGTCGGCGTCGAGAGCTCCGATGCGGGCGTCCAGCTCCAGGCGGGCAAGCGCTGCGACATCCCGCGGGCACGGCGGGCCATCGCCCTGATGAAGGAGCTGGGGTTCAGGGTTCACGCCACGTTCGCCTTCGGCCTGCCGGGGGAGACGCGGGCGACGATCGCCGCGAGCGTGCGCTGGGTCTGCGCCGTCGATCCGCATTCGGTGCAGTTCTCGGCGGCGGTGCCCTACCCGGGGACCGCCTTCCACGACTACCTCGCACGAGGCGGGCACCTGCTGCCGCACAGCTGGGACGACCTGACGCCGCTGCGGCCGGTGTACCGCTACCCGGACCTCGCGCCCGACGAACTGGCCCGCGCGGTGCCCGCGGCCTACCGCCGCTTCTACCTGCGCCCTCGCGCCGTGGCGCGGCTGCTCGCGCGGCTGGCGGCGGAGCCGGGCCGGATCCCCGGCCTGGTGTCGCGGTCCGCCCGCCTGCTCGCCGACCGGGGGCGCGCGTGACGAGGCCGGCCGCGCGGGTGGCGATCGTCATCCCGGTCTACAACGGGCAGCGGACGATCCAAGCCTCGGTCCGCTCGGCGCTGGCGCAGCGGCACCCGGCGTGCACGGTCATTGTCGTCGACGACGGCTCTACGGACCGGACGCCGGAGATCGTCGCATCGATCCCGGGGGTGACGCTGCTGCGGCAGGAGAACCGCGGCCCGGCGGCCGCGCGCAACCTCGGCTGGCGCTCGGCCGTCGACGCGAAGTTCGTCTTCTTCCTCGACGCGGACTGCGTTGCCCCGCCGGACTGGGTCGGCCGGCTGCTCGCGCACCACCGCGAGAAGCGGACGAGTTGCGTGGGCAGCGCGTACGGGATCGCCAACCCCGAATCCCTGCTCGCCCGCGTCATCTACCGCGAGTTCGAACGCCGGTACGAGTTCTGCGGCCTGCATCCAGCGTTCGTCGGCGCCCACGGCTACTCGTTCCGCCGCTCCCGCCTGGAGCGCCTCGGCGGGTACGACGAGAGCTACCGGCACGCGAGCCACGAGGACAACGACCTCGGCTGGCGGCTCCTCCGCGCCTCGCGGCGGCTCCGGCTGGTCCGCGACGTGCGCGTCAGGCACCACTTCCCCGAGAGATTGGGACCCTACCTGCGCACCCAGATGCGCCACGGCTTCTGGCGCATGAAGCTGCTGCGCGCCCACCCGGCGAGCGCGCTGGGCGATGAGTACAGCAACCTCTTCGACTACCTCCAACCGCCGCTCATGCTTCTGGCCGCGCTGCTCCTGGCCGCCGGCGACGGCCGGGGGGCGGCTGCGGGCGTGGCGCTGGCGCTGGCGGCGATCGCGCTGGCGCTGCAGGCCCCGGTCGCGTCGGGCCTTCGCCGCCTGGGGAGCCGGCGGCGCGAGGTGGCCTTCTACTCCCTCGTGTTCAGTCCGCTGCGGGCGCTGGCCCGGGGCGCGGGGATGGCCGCCGGCGTCTTCTGGTTCTGGGTGCTGTGGCGCGATTCGCTGGCCGCGTCGCCGCGTGCCGCGGAGCTCCCCGCCGCCGGCCGACAGGGCGAGATCGCAACCTGAGGCCGGCCAACGGCTGCGCGGCGCCTCAGAACGGATAGCCGATCGTCAGGTGCCACTGGGAGGCCGACTCCCCCTCCTCCCGGTCGAGCTTGTAGCCCCAGTCCAGGCGGACCGGCCCGACGAGCGTCTCGTAGCGCAGCCCGGTGCCGATCGACGGCTTGACTCCCGACGGAGGCAGGTTCGCCTGCTCGGACCAGAGCTCGCCGGCGTCCAGGAACAGCACGCCACGCAGCTTCCCGCGCATCGTGAAACGCAGCTCGGCGTTCGCCAGCCCGAAGGCGTTCCCCCCCAGCGGGTTCCCGTCGGCGTCCTTGGCGCCGATCGACTTGTAGTCGTAGCCGCGCACGGTGGTGTCGCCGCCGAGGAAGAAGCGCTCCGACAGCGGCAGGTCCCCGCCTTCGAGCAGCAGTTGCGTGAAGCCGCCGCGCAGGCCGAGCGCCAGCTCGGCCCGCCCGCCCAGGGGCAGGTACCACGAGGCGTCGAACTGGTACTTGGCGAAGCTGGTGTCGCCGCCGAAGAGCGGCCGCGCGACCTCGACGCCGGCCAGCAGGTAGGTGCCGCGCCGGGGCAGGAGCGGGTTGTCGCGCCGGTCGTGCTCGAGCGAGGCGGCGAGGCTGGCGATGTTGATGTTCTCGAGCGGGCCGAGGTCGGCGGTGAGCGTCGGGTCCACGTCGGAGTAGGCGACGAACTCGTAGCGGTAGCGCAGGTTCAGCAGCAGCCGCGGCAGCAGCTCGCGGTTGGCGCCGAGCAGCACGCCCCGGCGCAGCAGGTCATACCCCTCCTCGGCGCGCTGCTCGTAGTAGAGGTCGGCCTGCCCCTTGTATTTCTCCGCGAACAGCCGGGGCTCCTGGTAGAACAGGTCGTGGCGGTAGCCGACCTCGCTGACCGTGCTCTTCCAGCGCAGGCCGCGGCCCGTCCCGAAGAGGTTCTGCTCGCCGGCCTCGCCGAAGCCCCGCAGCCCCTCGTCGGTGGAGTACCCCAGCCCGAAGCCCACGAACCCCGTCCGGCGCTCGCGCACGGCGATGACCAGGTCCTGCGGCTCGCCCGGGGCGACCGGCTCCGGGAGCTGGTAGCGCACCTCGCGGAAGAGCCCGAGGTCGTAGAGCTTGAGCTTGCCCAGGGCGAGCGCCTCCGGGTCGAGCGGGTCGCCCGGCTTGAGCGGCAGCTCGCGCACGATCACGGACCGGCGGGTGGCCGCGTTGCCCGTGACCACGACCGCGCCGAGCCGCTGGCGGCGCCCCGGCTCGAGCGTGACGCGCAGGTCGACGGCGGTCCGGTCGGCCGCGAAGTCCGGGCGCACGCGCGCGACGCAGCCGGGGAAGCCCTGGCGCACGCAGGCCGTGCGCACGCGGTCGGTCACCGACCGCGGCAGCGCCTCGTTGAACGGGTCGCCCTCGCGCGCGCCGACGGCGGCCTGCAGCACCTCGGGGCGGATCGCCGGCGCCCCTTCGATCGAGACGTGCCGCACGAGCGTCCGCGGGCCCTCGCGCACCGCGAAGATGACGTCCGCGCCCGCCGGCCCCGCGTCCGGCCAGACCTCGGGCGTGGGGACCTCGGCGCGGTTGAAGCCCGCGTCCCGGTACCACGACTCGATGCGCCTGCGGTCGGTCTCGAGGTCCGTGACGCGCAGCACCTGGCCGTCCCGGGTCGCCAGCCGCTCCCGCGCCCAGGCTTCGGTGAAGTAGGTGAAGCCGCGCAGGCGCACGGCGCCGACGGTGATCTGCCGCCCCTCCCGCACGGTGTAGACCACGGTGCCGGCGGCATAGTCGGCCTGTACGTCGACCTCGGCGAGGTAGAACCCCTTCTCCTGGTAGCGGGCGAGGATGCGGTCGCGTCCCTCGGCGACCTCCTCCTCGTCGAAGAAGCCCGAGCGCGAGAAGGTCAGCAGGCCGCGCAGCTCGCCCTCGGAGATCGCCGAGGCGCCGCGGACCGTCGCGGCGTACCGCCGCCCCTCCACGACCTCGACGATGACGGCCACCGCCTCGAAGCCGCCGGCCCCGAGGCTCAGGAAGCCCTTCACCGGGCTGGTCAGCAGCGAGAGGAAGCCGAGCTTCCCCCCGGTGGCCTCGACCCGGCCGGTGACGCGCACGTCCAGGTAGCCGCGTCCCTGGTAGAACTCCCGCAGGCGCTCGAGGCCGCGCTGGAGGTCCGCGCTGCGGTACATCGTGTAGCGGCCGATGCCGAGCGCCGCGCGCGCCTCGTCGGCGTCCACGCCGGCGGCCCCGCGCACCTCGACCCGGCCGACGAACCGGGCGCGCCCCTCGGCGACCCGGTAGACCACGCGCACCTCGCCTTCGCCGCGCTCGACCTCGTCCGTGATGGCGGTGCCCTCGAACCCCTGTTCCCCGTAGTAGCGCAGCATGCGCCCGATGTCGCCGCGCACGGTCTCCTCGCGGAACGGCAGCGCGGGGCGCAGGCGCACCGCCGGCGCGAGGTCCCGCTCGAGCACGAGGTAGTTGCCCTTGATCGCGACGCTGCGGACGAGGGCGTACGGCGCCAGCGTGAAGATCACCCGCGGCCCGGCCGGGCCGGGCTCGATCGCGCCGGCGACCGACTCGAAGAGCCCGGTCTCGCGCAGCAGGCGCAGGTTGCGCTCGAGCAGCTCCGGCACAACCGGATCCCCGGGGCGGACCGCGACCAGCTCGGCGAAGCGGTAGCGGCCGAGGCGGTCCGTCGGGGCGAAGGCCACCTCGGCCACCCGCGC
>DATDCY010000185.1 GCA_036524115.1 bacterium
CGAGCGCCGCCGCGTCGTCCGGCACCCGCCCCCCGTGCCGCTCCAGCAGCAGCCGCGCCGCGCGCTGCAGGCTCAACGCCCGGCGGTTGTAGCCGAGCCCGCGCCACACGGCGAGCAGCCGCGCCATCGGGGCGGCGGCGAGCGCCTCCAGGTCCGGGAACGCGGCCAGGAACTCCTCGTACTTCGGTCGCACGCGCTCGACCTGCGTCTGCTGGAGCATCACCTCCGAGACGACGATGCGATAGGGGTCGCGCGTCTCGCGCCAGGGCATCGACCGGCCGGCGGCTCGGTAGTGCGCCCAGACGCGACGGCGGAAGGCCTGGACGGCGGCACGCCCGCGAGCGCCGGTGGCCTTCGTACGGGGACGGGCCGAGGCCCGCGCCCTTCCCTGCCCCGTCACAGCCGCTTGATGCGGCGGAAGAAGTCGCCCGGGGACATGTGGGCGTCGTCGTCGTACTCGAGGTAGGTCTCCCGCGGGTCGCAGCGGTCCTCGCGCCGCACCCCCTGCTCGGGCAGCTCTTCCAGGAAGCGCGACGGCACCGCGCGCTCGACCTTGGCGTACTTCGTCCGCGTCGCGGCCCAGGTGATCGTCAGGCTGCGCCGCGCCCGCGTCATCCCGACGTACGTCAGGCGCCGCTCCTCCTCCAGCCCGCCGGCCTCGAACTCCGAGCGCCGGTGCGGCAGCAGCCCCTCCTCGAGCCCCGTGAGGAAGACGTGCGGGTACTCGAGCCCCTTGGCGGCGTGCATCGTCAGCAGCGTCACGCAGTCGCCGCCGCCATCGTCGGACTCCTCGTCGCGCCCCGAGAGGTTCACGCCCGCCAGGTAGTCGCCGAGGTTCGCCCCCGGCTCGGCCTTCTCGAAGGTCGCCAGCGCCGCCACCACCTCGCGCACGTTCTCCGCCTTGCGCTCGCCGGCGACCATGTCCTTGACGGAGCCGCGCACCGCCTCCTCGAGGCCGGTGATCCGCACCAGTTCCTCGGCCGGCGCGGCGAGACGCCCCGGCGCGAAGCGCGCGCGCATCTGCTCGAGGAAATCGAGGAACTCGCGCAGCGTGCGCGCCTGCCGCTCGCCGACGCCGGGCACCTCGGCGGCGCGCGCCATCACCTCCGCCAGCGGCGCGCGCTCCGCGAGGCTCGCCGCCTGGAGCTTGTGGATCGTCTCGTGCCCGATCCCGCGCGGCGGGAAGTTCACCACGCGCAGCAGCGAGACTTCGTCGCGCGGGTTGTGGATCGCCTGGAGGTAGGCGACGAGATCGCGCACCTCCTTGCGGTCGTAGAAGCGCATCCCGCCGACCACCACGTAGCGCATCCGGTGGCGGCGCAGCACGTCCTCGAAGGGGCGCGACTGCGCGTTCGTCCGGAAGATCACCGCGCAGTCCGCCGGCTTCGCCTTGTCGGCGGCCGTGAGGCCGATGATCCGCTCGATCACCGCGTTGGCCTCGTCCTCCGCGTCCTTGCACGCCAGCACCGTGACCGGTATGCCGTCGCCCAGATCGCTCCAGAGGTTCTTCTCGCGCCGCGCCGGGTTGCGCCGGATGACGGTGTTCGCCGCGGCCAGGATGTGCCCGGTCGAGCGGTAGTTCTGGTCCAGCGTGATCACCTTGGCCGTGGGCCAGTCGGCGGTGAAGTCCAGGATGTTCCCGGGGAGCGCGCCGCGCCAGCCGTAGATCGACTGGTCGTCGTCGCCGACGACGGTGAGGTTCCCCGCGGGGCCCGCCAGCAGCGCCACGAGGCGGTACTGCACGGCGTTCGTGTCCTGGAACTCGTCCACGAGGATGTGCCGGCAACGCTCCTGCCAGCGCGCGAGCACCTCGGGGAACTCGCGGAAGAGGCGCAGGGTGAACACGAGCAGGTCGTCGAAGTCCACCGCGTTGTAGGCCTTGAGCGCGCTCGCGTAGCGGGGCGCCGCCTCGGCCGCGAGGATGGCGTAGGGCTCCGTGCCATCACCGGGGTCGACCTCGCGCCCCTCGTTCTTGGCGCGCGAGATGATCCCGAGCACGCGCTTGGCGTCCGCGTCGCCGCGCCCGACCATCCGCACGTCGCGCAGCGCCTCCTTGAGCGCCGAGAGCTGGTCGGCGGTGTCGTAGATCGTGAAGTTGCGCTTGTAGCCGAGGTGCTCGATCTCGCGGCGCAGCACGCGCACGCAGAAGGAGTGGAAGGTCGAGACCGCCGGCGCCTTGACGCCCCTGGGCAGCAGCCGCGCCACACGCTCCTTCAGCTCGTCGGCCGCCTTGTTCGTGAACGCGACCGCGAGGATCGTGTCCGGGGCCGCGCCCCGCTCGACGAGGTGCGCGACGCGGTAGGCGAGCGTGCGCGTCTTGCCGGTGCCGGCGCCGGCGAGGATCAGCAGCGGCCCGTCCCCGTGGAGGACCGCCTCGCGCTGGCGCGGGTTGAGGGCGTTCAGGTGTCGGTTCTGGCTCATGGGCTGCGGGATTAT
>DATDCY010000186.1 GCA_036524115.1 bacterium
GTCGCGCGCCGACGTGGCGAGCGATGGCCGCCGCCATGCAGCCAATGGGACCCGCACCGGTGATGAGGACATCCTCGCCGACGAGATCGAACGAGAGCGCCGTGTGCACCGCATTGCCGTAGGGGTCGAAGATGGACGCGAGCGCATCGGGGATCTCGATGGGGAGCTTGAACGCGTTGAAGGCGGGCAAGCTCAACAGCTCCGCGAAGCAGCCGGTGCGGTTGACTCCGACTCCGACCGTGTTGCGGCAGAGGTGGCGCTTGCCGGCACGGCAGTTGCGGCAGTAGCCGCACGTGACGTGCCCCTCACCCGAGACGCGGTCGCCCACGGCGAATCCCTGCACGGCGTCGCCAACGGCGGCGACCTCGCCCACGAACTCGTGACCCACGACCATGGGAACGGGGATCGTGCGCTGCGACCACGCATCCCAGTTGTAGATGTGGACGTCGGTGCCACAGATGGCGGTCTTGCGGATCTTGATGAGCAGATCGTTGGGACCGATCGGGGGCTCTGGGACCTCGCCGAGCCAGATGCCCGGCTCGCGCTTCGCCTTGATGAGGGCCTTCATCGTGCCGTCGACTCCTTCACTCGATGCACGCGGACGCCGGCCCGGTGGGCGGGCTGCGCCTCGCGCCCGGGCATCCTAGTTCGACCGCGGCTCCCGGCGCCACCCCCGGCCCTCGCGGGGGTTTGATCGGTCCCATTTGGTTTCGCGCACTTGCGCGTGGGGCTGCCCATGGCGCTAACGGCGTGCGGGGCTGCGCGCGACGGGCGATGGTGAGCGGTGCGGCTGGCTGGCGGCGCGCGAGCGCGCCGTTGGGGCGCCGAGGACAGAGAGGAGCGTCGGCTCGGGCGCGGCGGGCGCCAGCCGGATGGCGTCGCGCACGGGGCGCTCAGGCGGCTCGCGCGACGTCTCTGGGTTGTTGGTCGGCGCGCCGGTAGCTTTCCGCACGCTGCCTCCATGCACTGCGTTGTTTCGACCAGTACTCGTCCCACCAGCCGTTCGCCTTGAGCATGCGCAGCGCGAGCACGCCCGGGACGTTGTCCGGGTGCCACCAGGCACCGGGGATCTTCATGCGTTGCTGGACGACGTGGCGATGGGCGCTCTCCACTTCACTGCTGGCCTGGCTCCAGCCACGGGCGCGGTAGTCGGCGTAGGCGACGGCATCACGGTTGCGCTCGAAGTAGTCGGCGTTGAGGCGAAGGCGGTCGTCCGGGTGCTGCTCGTGGACTCGGCGCAGCTCGTCGACCACGGCCATGACGCCGCCCGTCTCGATCCGGTCCATCGCGGCGCGGGCCCAGGCGGCGGTGTCACAACCAACGATCGCGCCGAGGGCTTCGGCAGCCTCCGTCAAGTGCTCGCGAGCGTGCGGGCGATCCAAGATGAACTGGAAGGGACAGGCATGAAAGGTCTCGTGCAGCCGGTCGCCAATATGGCGGGCACCATCGGCGATGCCCCGTACGTGCGTCTGCTCGGTCCAGCCCTTCAGACAGCCGAGGGCCAACAGGTCGCGGAAGGCCTCGTCGATCTCGTCGGTGGGGCGCGCGGAGTACAGCCGCGTCGCCTCGCCAGGGACCTGGACCAGGCCCAGCTTCACTTCCTGCCAGAAGCTCTTCCTGCGGCGCTTGGGCAGGGCGCGTACGGGCGTACGCTCGGGCTGCTGGCCTTGCTCCAGGGCGACGGACTCGAGTACGCCGACCGGGATCATGCCGCCGTCATGCTCGACCTCGAGCTCTAGCAGCCCGCCGTCGCGGCGGCCTTCGTGCCCGAGTTGCTCGAGGGCCGAACCGAGCTTGCGCTCGATGAACTCCCGCGCCTGCGCGCCGTGCTTGTGCATCATCCGCAGTACGGTCGTGCGCTCCATGCTCAGCCCTGGATGATGGCGCTCGAGCTTGTCGGCCGCGTGCTGGCAGGACTCGTCGCACGCCAGGTCGAGGGCCGCTTCTTCGGCGCCGAGCGACCATCGTTCCCGGTCGGTACCCAGCCAGCCGTGCAGCGGCCGAGCGGAACGGTGGCAGTCGCGGCAGTACGCGTACACATCGCGCACCTCGATGGCTCCGAGCGCCGTGCCACGCCGCCAGCACGTGCGCCGGTGCACCTCCATCGGCTCGTCGCAACTCGGACAGCGTGGCCTGCACGCCAGGGCTCGCTTCAGCCGCTCGTCCACGAACGACTGCAACAGCTCCTGCCCGAGCTTCTGGACGAAGGCAGCCAGTTGCTGCTCGACGTCGAGCAGGTTGGGGAATAGGGTCGCGTCCTCGTCGCACCCGAGCGCGACTCGGAATCGATCGAGAACCTCGGTTCGGATGGACTCCATCGGCGGCGCAGCCATCGTGGGTGGGCTCACAAGCGCATCCTGCCGCGTTTGCGCCGCGTTCGCGATCCCCTGCTGCCCGGGGGTGGGCCAGCGCTTCGGGTTGGCGCCTTCGTCCGTCGACGCTCATCGGTAGGCCGCGCTTGCCATCCCCCCTGCGCTCGAGCGCTTCACGACGCGCCGCTAGACCTGGCCGTGCGCGCCGACGCCACCAGGATGGCGACGAGTTGGCTCGCCTCGTCGACCAAGCGGTCCGCGGCACCCGGCGGCAGCCAGTTGGACCGCTGCACGACCCGTAACCAGTAGTACGCCTCCCTCAGCTCTTTGGTCGCGACCCGCACCTTGTGCACAAAGTCCGCACGACTCTCGGCGCCCCGCGCTTCTTCGTAATTCGCGCCGCCTCCGGTGACCGCTCGCCATAGCTGCTTGGAGACGTGCTGCGAGGCGGCGTCGGCCCGCAAGCCTGGCAACAGCTGCCGCACGCCCTCCACCGCGTCGAGCAGTCGGTCGGCGATGTCGTCGCCCTTGCGCCGCGGGCCGTTGCCGGTCCTCTGTCCCCTGTCCCTAGTTCCTTGTTCAATTCCCCGTTCCATCATCTACCTATCGTCACCACGCTCCCAGAAGTTGCGCGAGAGCAACACCCCAACGGAGAACGGAACTAGGAACTAGGAACTAGGCCCAGAGAACGGGAACCGCCTCCTATCCCCATCCTCACCAACGGGTTTCGTTCACACCCCCCATCCGACGCACGCTCGGTCGACGAAGGCTCGGGCGAGCGCGGCGGCGCGACCCCGGGCGATGGCGCCGCTACGGGCAGGGGAAGAGCGCGTCGAGCGCGGCGACGAGGGCCGGGACGTCGACCTCATCCGGCGCGGCCCGCCCGACCTCGGCGCGCAGCCGGGCGGCGTTCGCGGGATCGCGCAGGGTGGCCTCGCGATCGAGCACCGGTCCGAGGATGCGGACGGACTGCCATGCCGCATCGCAGGGGAGCATCCCGGCGCGCTGACGCACGATGAGCGCGACCGCGCGCAGCAGCGCGCGATCGAGCTGCGCCGTCGCCCGATCGCGCAGCGCCAGATCCTCGGCCTCGCCCGCCGGATGGTCGAGATCGCGCCAGCAGCGAACGGCGAGCAGCCCGTCCCAGACTCGGCCGTGAGCCTGCAAGCTGCGCAGGCGGGTGTAGCGCGCGAGCCCGAGGCCGCTCTCCCGGGGCTCCCCGCCCGTGTAGTAGGCGTAGCTCGAGTCGCAGTCTTTCGCGGTCGTCGCGCAGCTGTTCGCCTCCTTGAAGACCGAGGCGTAGAGGAACCAGAGCAGGCCCGCTTCGATCCGCGCGGCATTCCGCACCGGAGCTGCGCCATCGACCCCCTCGGCAAACGCCGCGTTGAGCAGCGGCTGGATCTGGGCCGGCCCCACGCA
>DATDCY010000187.1 GCA_036524115.1 bacterium
TCCCCGGGCGCGCGAAGATCGGGTCCGCCGCCGCGGCGGGCCTCGCCGCGACCGGCTCCGGCGCCGGCGGCCTGGCCGGCGCGCGCCGCTTCGCGCTCACATCCACCCCCGCGGGCCCAGGGCGGTGATCTCCGCGACGAACCGCGCCACTTTCAGGACCTCGTCCTCGGGGCTCGTGTCCCTGAAGGTCGCCACCAGCTCGGCGAGGTGCTCCTCGATGAAGCGCGTCGAGAACTCGCCGGCGACGAACGCCGGGTGCCGGATGATCGAGAGCAGCAGCGGCTGCAGCGTCTTGACCCCCTCGACGCGCAGGTTGCGCCCGAGGCAGCGGTCCATGACGCGGATCGCGTCCGAGCGGTCCTTGCCGGCGGTGATCACGAGCATCAGCAGCGAGTCGTAGTACGACGGGACGTCCGCTCCCTCGTAGACGCCGTTGGCGAGCCGGACGTTGGGCCCCATGGGCACCATCAGCCGCGAGATGTTGCCGAAGGAGGGGTTGAAGCTCCGCGGGTCCTCGGCGTTGAGCCGCACCTCCAGCGCCCAGCGGTTGGGGCGGATCTGCTTCTGCGTGAAGGGCAGCTTGCGCCCCTCGGCCACGTCCAGCATGAGCCCGACGATGTCGACGCCGGTGATCAGCTCGGTGATGCCGTGCTCGACCTGCAGGCGCGTGTTGACCTCGAGGAAGTAGAAGCGGCGCGTCTCGGAGTCGAAGAGGAACTCGACGGTGCCCGCCGAGGCGTAGCCGATCTCGCGCATCAGGCGCGCCGCGGTCTCGCAGATCTCCTCGCGCAGCGCCGGATCCAGGGTGGGGGAGGGCGCCTCCTCGATGATCTTCTGGTGGCGCCGCTGGATCGTGCACTCGCGCTCGTAGAGGTGCACGACGTTGCCGTGCGCGTCGGCGACGATCTGGACCTCGATGTGCCGGCCGCGCTCGACGTACTTCTCGGCGAGCACGGTCTCGCTGCCGAAGAACTTCTTGGCCTCGCTGCGCGCCTGCCCGATGGCCATGTGCAGGTGCGCGTCGTGCTCGACCTTGACCATGCCGCGCCCGCCGCCGCCGCCGGCCGCCTTGAGCATCACCGGGAAGGCGACGTTCTCCTCGCGCATCCAGGCGCGCACCTGCCCGGCGTCCGTGACGTGGTCGATCCCCGGGATCACCGGGACGTTGGCCGCGCGGGCGATGCGCTTGGCCTCGATCTTGTCGCCCATGCGGTGGATGACCTCGGGGGGCGGCCCGATCCAGGTCAGCCCGGCGTCGATGACGCGGCGGGCGAACGCCGGGTTCTCGGCGAGGAAGCCCCAGCCGGCGTGCACGGCGTCCGCCTTCGTGCGCAGCGCCGCCTCGACGATGCGGTCCATGTTGAGGTAGGACTCGGCCGGCGGCGCCTCGCCGATGTGCACGGCGGCATCCGCCATGGCGACGTGGTGCGCCAGGCGATCGGGCGTGGAGTAGACGGCGGTCGAGCGGATCTTGCGGTCGCGGCAGGTGTGCATGATGCGCACCGCCGGCACGCCGCGGTTGGCGATGAGGATGTTTCCGAGCCTGCGTCCCGTCACTGTCCGCTCCGTTCCCTGGGTGTCCCCGCCGCACGACGTGCACCTGCCCGCGCGGTGGCGGGCATTTTCGCCGGAGGCGCGGCGTGCGTCAAGCGGCACCTGGCTCGGGGCCGCCTTCGGCGGGGGCAGGGATCGGCAGGCTGCGGGGTGGCGTGGCGCCACCCCGCATCGGGCCGGCCGCCGATCGGCGCCGTCAGATCCTGGTGAATTCCAGCGTGACGAGCGAACCGCCGCTCGTATCGCTGAGAATGACCGTCCGGCCGTCGTCCCCGATGGTCCCGGCGATTCCGGTCCCGTCCGTGGAAACCAGGACGATGTTCGGGTCCGAGACCGAGAAGGCTCCGGAGTCGAGGAAGCGCTGGCTGCCGATGAAGGCGTCCAGCGCGTAGCGCGAATCCGCGCCGAGGGTGAGCGAACCGGAGATGGTGGGGGGCAGCAGGGTGACCGTGGTCCCGCCCTGCGTCACCGAGGCCTCCGAGAATGCGTACGTCCCCGCCATGTCGGCGACGGTCAGGTCATCATGGCCGCCGCCCCCGCACCCCGCCAGGACGAGCATCGCGAACAGCGCCAGCAGGATCTTCTTCATGCCATTCTCCTCCCTTGTTGATCGTCCTCGCCGAAGGCGGTTGCCGGCAGGACCCTCCCCGCGTACTTCCCCTCCCGGAGGTTCCGCGACGCGACGGGCGCTCCGGAGATCGAGACCCGGCGATGGTTCCCCGGAGCGGGAACGCCAGAACGCGACGCGTGACCGGGATCGCGCCGAGGATAGGGGCGGCCCACGCCGGTGTCAACAGCGCGCTTGCAGGTTGCGGCCGGCTTCCTTGACGCGGCGGCAGCCATTGCCTAGGATGCCGCGCGATGCACAGGAAGCTCGAGAAGGTCTACTACGAGATCCGGGCGCCCCGCACGCGCTTCGATGACATCGGCGGCCTCGCCGAGGCCAAGGCGGCGCTCCGCCAGATGGTCTGCCTGCCGCTGATGCGCCCCGCGGAGCTTCAGCGCATGGGCCTCGTCCCGCCCGCGGGCGTGCTGCTCTGGGGCCCGCTCGGGGCCGGCCTGGCGATGCTCCCCGAGGCCTGCGCCACGGAGGCCGGCGTTTCGTACGTCTACGTCTCGGGCCGCGAGATCCTGGGCAAGCCGGAGGCGCTGGTCGAGACGCTGCGCGAGGCCGAGCGCGAGGCGCCGGCGGTGCTCTACATTTCGGACCTGGACTGGCTCGCCCCGCAGGCGGGCGCGACGTACGCCTGGGGGCCGGAGGGGAACGAGCGCGGGAAGCCGCCGGCGTTCGCCGACCGCGTCATGACCGACACGTTCCTGCGCGAGCTCGACCGCCTGCAGGCTGCCGCCGCCGGCCGGCTGGCGATCCTCGGGGGCACCTACCGGATCGACGTCGTCGACCAGGCGCTGATCAAGGACAAGAGCCGGTTCAACCGCAAGGTCTTCCTGCCGCCGCCGGACCGGGAGGCGCGCCGCGCGGTGCTCGCCATCTACGCCGGGCGCACGCGGGTCGCCGGGCCGCTCGACCTCGACGCGGTCGCGGCGACAACCGAGGGGTACGTCGGCTGGGACCTGGAGAACGTCGTCAAGAAGGCGGCGCTGCGCTCGATCGAGGCGGGCCGCGAGGGGATCATCCAGGAGGACCTGCTCGCCGCGGTCCCGCTCGTCAAGCCCTGGCTGACGCCGGACATGACCGCCGGCTACGAGAGGATCTTCCGGGCGGACTGCCCCCACCACTACAACTTCTGATCGGCCCCGCAGCCGGGGCTCAAGGGACCTTCCTTGGGCAGGCGCACGCAGAACACCGACCCGCCGGCGGGGTTGTCCTCGACCCAGATGGTCCCCTTGTGCAGGTCCACGAGGCGCTTGGCGATGGCCAGCCCGAGCCCCGAGCCCTCGACGCCCTCCTTCTTGAGGCGGGTGAAGCGGGTGAAGATCGTCCGCTTGTCCTTGTCCGGTATCCCCTTGCCGAAGTCGCGCACCTGCACGACCCAGCAGGTGCCCTGGTCGAGGATGTCGACCTCCAGGCGCTTCCCGGCGCCCGCGTACTTGATGGCGTTGGCGATCAGGTTGGCGAAGACGTCCTCGAGCATCGGGTTGGCGACGGTCGCGTACTCCCCGCGCGGCAGGAAGTTCACCGCGATGCCGGCGTCCTTGAGCCGGTGCTCGTGCACCGCGAGCGCCTCGAGCAGCAGCGCGCCCAGGTCCAGCTCCTGGCAGTCGAGGTGGTCCATCTCCTCGAGGTGGGAGTACTTCGAGGCGTTGCGGATCAGGTCCATGAGGCGGTTGTTGACGCTCTCGATCTTGAGGTAGGCCTCCTTCTTCGCGGGGTCCTCCTCGCGGTCCTGCAGGTAGCTGGTGTAGTAGCGGATGACGCTCGCCGGGTTGAGCAGGTCGTGGCGCACGATGTCGATGAACAGGTCCTTGAGCTGGTTGGACTCCTGGAGGCGCTCCGCCGCCGTGCGGGCCTCGGCCTCCGCGCGCCGCAGCCCGCGCTCGCTGGCGAGCAGGCTGCGCCCGCCCAGGGTGACCCCGGTCACGCCGAGGAGCCAGAGCGCGAGGTGGGCGAGGACGACCGTGCGCAGGCCCTTCCACTCGATCGCCCGCAGCTCGCCCATCGGCACCGAGACGCTGATCCCCCCCCAGGGCTTGCCCAGGACGTAGCCGCGCTCGTGGTGGCAGCCGAGGCACCCCTCCTCGGTGATGAGCGGGCGCATCAGGCGCATGTACTCCAGGCCGTCGAGCGGCTGGACGTCGTGCACCTCGGCGACGCCGCGCGCGAACGCCTCGAGCGCCGCGCGCTCCCATGGGTCGGGGGCGTTCTGCGCGCGCATCGGCGCGAGGCTCGTGATGTGGCCGCGCAGCCCCGAGGCGCCGGCCTCCAGCTCGTAGACCTGGCGCGTCATGTAGGCCGGGTTCACCAGCGTCAGCAGGTGTCCCGACGGCGTGCGCACGTCGCGCTCCGGGGTGTCCGCGAGGTAGGGGTTGGGTGCGGTGACGGCAGCGTCGACGTACACGCCCCCGTGCTGGCTGTTCCAGCGGCGGTAGACGATGTCCTTGCTGTAGGCCACGCGCGCCTGGATCAGCGCCTCGTCGAGCGTGCGGTCGCGGATCTGGCTGACGTTCCACGCGAGCGAGACGCCGAGCAGCGCGGTGCCCAGCACCCCGAGGGCGACGATCGACGCCTCGAGGCTCAGGCGTCGGCGGTGAGGGCCTGGCACGGCCGGAGTGTCCGTCATTTTCGGCGCATTATCCGGGGATCGCCGGAGCGATGCAAGGGCGGGCGCGGGGCGTCAGGGCCGCGCGTCGTCGTCCGGGTCCTCGTCGTCGTCGCCGCCGTCATCGTTGGGATCGGGGTCGTCGTCGCCGCCGGGATCCTCCGCCTCGCCGTCTTCGTCGTCGGTCGCAGGCGCCTCGACGCGACGGCGCGCCCCCGAGGAGCTGCCGGCGACCGCGATCGCGATCTCGCCCTTGACCGGCCGTCCGCGGTAGCGCTCGAGCGCCGCGGCGAGCGTCCCGCGCGTGATCTCCTCGAAGACCTTCGTCAGTTCCCGCCCGACCGCGGCGGGCCGGTCGCCGAAGACCTCGAGCATCATCTCCAGCGTCCGGACGAGGCGGTGCGGCGACTCGTAGAAGACGAGCGTCCGCGCCTCTGCGGCGAGGGCCTCGAGCGCGCGGCGGCGGCGGCCGGACTTCACCGGCAGGAAGCCTTCGAAGACGAAGGCGTGGGTGTCGAGGCCCGAGACCGAGAGCAGGGCGATGGCGGCGGCCGGGCCCGGCACCGGCGTGACGTCGATGCCCGCCTCCAGCGCCATGCGCACCAGCACGGCGCCGGGGTCGGAGATCCCGGGCGTGCCGGCGTCCGTGACGAGGGCGACCGCGGCACCCCCGAGCATGCGGCTCACGAGGCCGGGGGCCTGCCGGAACTGGCGGTGCTGGTAGAAGCTCGTCAGCGGCGTGTGGATGTCGAAGTGGGCCAGCAGCTTGCGGGTGTGGCGCGTGTCCTCGGCGGCGATGAGGTCCGCCTCGCGCAGGGCGCGCAGGGCGCGCAGCGTGATGTCCTCGAGGTTCCCGATCGGGGTGGCGACGACAAGGAGCCGGCCGGGGCGCGACGGCGTCTCGCCGGTCATGCCAGCTGAAGTCCTCCGCTCCGGCGCCGGCCCTGGCCGTGTCGCCGGGCGTCGCGCCGCCGGGCGCCGGGCCGGCACGCGGGTCGCGGAGATCTACTTCGCGGCGGCCAGGGCCTTGTTCGCGGCCTTGGCCAGACGGGAGATGCGCCGCGCGGCGGTCTGCTTGCGCAGGACGCCCTTGGACGCGGCCTTGCTCAGGGTCTTGACCGCGGCGCGGAGCGAGGTCTGCGTCTTCGCGGCGTCACCCTCCTCGAGGGTCTCGCGGTAGGCGCGCGTCGCGGTGCGCACGGTGCTCTTCACCGACTGGTTGCGCAGGTTGCGCTTTTTGTCCTGCCGGATCCGCTTGAGCGCCGACTTGGTGTGTGCCATCTGCTTCCCTCCGAATTCCTTTAAAAAATGAGCGCATTGTGTACCATGTACGGATGCCGGCTGTCAAGGATCGTCCCGCGGGGGACGCGCGCGGAGCAGGGCGGGCGTGAAGGCCGTCGTCCAGCGCGTGCGCAGCGCGTCCGTGGCGGTCGGGGGGACCGAGGTCGCGCGCATTGGCCGCGGGCTGCTCGTGCTGGTGGGCGTCGCCTGCGGCGATCTGGCGTCCGACGCCGCCTGGCTGGCGCGCAAGATCGCGGGGCTGAGGGTCTTCGCGGACGACGCGGGGAAGATGAACCGCTCGGTCGCCGAGGTCGGCGGCGCCGTCCTCGCCGTCTCGCAGTTCACGCTCCTCGGCGACTGCCGCGCCGGGCGCCGCCCGAGCTTCGTCGCCGCCGCGCCGCCGGAGGAGGGGAGGCGGCTCTACGAGTCCTTCCTGGCGGAGGTGCGCGCCGCGGCCGGGGGTGTGCCGGTGCGCGCCGGGGTGTTCGGCGCGGACATGCTCGTCGCCCTCGAGAACGACGGGCCGGTCACGTTCATCCTTGACTCTGATCCGCGCGTTCGCGCGGATCAGAAATACCGCGAAATCCCTTCGTTTCGAGGCTGATCGACAGGTGCTGCCCTGCTGGATCCGTGCGGGCGCGCGGATCAGAAATGCCGGCCTGTCATTTGGCTATGGGTGCTCAGGCGCCTGGATCGTAGCGCGGGCTGGAGGTGTCACGTGACAACTCCTCTTGCGTCCAGACCCGACACGAAATCCCTTCGTTTCGAGGCTGATCGACAGGCGCTGCTCTGCTGGATCCGCGCGGGCGCGCGGATCAGGCTTGACACCCGGGGTGGTTCCCCGTAAGTACTGACGGCATGCTGCTCCGCTCGTTCGTCGTCGGTCCGCTCGAGACCAACGCCTACCTCGTCGGCGACCGCGCCACGCGCGAGGCGATCGTCATCGACCCGGGCGGCGATCCGGCCGAGATCCTCGCCTTCCTGGCGAAGGAGCGGCTGCGCTGCCGGCAGATCGTGAACACCCACGGGCACTTCGACCACATCAGCGGCAACCGCGCGCTCCAGGCCGCCACCGGCGCCTCGCTGCTGATCCACGACGCCGACGCGCCGATGCTCGGCCAGGCGGCGGCGCAGGCCCGCTTCTTCAATCTGCAGGCCGAGAACTCGCCGCGCCCCGACGCGTACCTCACGGACCGGGAGGAGTTGCGCGTCGGCGGCACGCTGCTGCGCGTCGTGCACACGCCGGGCCACTCGCCCGGGGGCGTGACGCTCATCGGTCCGGGAATGGCCTTCTGCGGCGATCTGGTGTTCTTCGGCTCGGTGGGCCGGACCGACCTGCCCGGGGGGTCGGAGCGGATGCTGCTGGACTCGATCCGCAGGCACATCCTGACGCTGCCCGACGAGACGGTGCTCTACCCGGGGCACGGCCCGGAAACGACGGTCGGCCTCGAAAAGAGGCAGAACCCTTTCTTCAGGAAGGCCTAGGGCCCTAGTCCGTCCGGTCGTCCGGCGCGGGTTCGCCGCCCGGCGGTTCCAAGTCTGTGTCCGCGTCGCCGAAGGCCACGTCGGGATCGATCGGCGCGTCCTCGTCGACGACGGCGCGCCGCGTCGCGATGGGCGGCGCCGTTTCGCCGGCCGCGCCGGGGGCACCCGCGGCGCCCCCTTCGCGGGCCCTGCGTCCCCGGCCCTTGCCGCCCCGGCGGCTGCGCCGGCGGCGACCCGGCCGGCGCTCCCCCACCTCGGCGGCGGGTGCCTCTTCATCCTCGCTCGCCTGCGCCTGCGGTCCGGTCTCCGCGTCTTCCGCCGTCTGCGCCGCGTCTTCGTGTGCGTGGCGCGCCTCCTGTGGCGCGCTCTGCTGCATCCCGCGGAGGCGGCGCAGGGCGGCGCGTCCCTCCGGCGTGTCGGCCTGCGTGATCTCGAAGAGCGTGACGGCCTCGTCGAACCAGGGCTTTCCCGCGAGCGAGCCGCCGCGCCCGCGCCGGCGCGCGGGCTGCGCCAGCCGCTGCTGGACGGCGAGCAGCAGCACCGCCTTCTCGAGCTGGGCGCGGGGGAACTTCAGCCGCTGCAGGTCGGGGTCGAGCAGCTCGGCCGCGATCTTCGCGTGGTCGGCCCCCGGCGCCGCGGCGGCGACCGCCGCCGCGAAAGGCGGGAAGTAGAGAACGGCAAGGGCGAGCCCCCCGGGCAGGCCCTGCTGCGGCTTCTGGTGCGCATCGAGTGCGGCGAGGCTGCGCGTGACCTCCGTCCGGAGGCGGGGGTCCGCCCAGGCCCTCGCGAATGCCGGGAGCAGCCCCTCGAGCATGCCCAGCTCCGCCAGCAGCGGGAACGACGCGGCCGCCGCGCCCTGGTTGAGCATGCGCACGAACTCCTCGACGATGCGCGGTGCGGCGCACTTCCAGATCTCGTCGCGGTGCGTGGTCATCGCCCGGCGCGTGGCCGGCTCGATCGCGAAGCCGAGACGGGCGGCCAGGCGGACGGCGCGCAGGGAGCGGATCGGGTCCTCGCGCAGGCGGATGTCGGGGTCGCCGATGGTGCGGATCACCCGGCGCCGCAGGTCCTCGAGCCCGCCGACGTAGTCGATGACCGAGCGGTCGGTGATGCCGTAGAAGAGGGCGTTGATCGTGAAGTCCCGCCGCCGCGCGTCCTCCTCCGGCGTGCCGAAGGTGTTGTCGCTCCTGATGAGCAGGTCGCCCTCGTCGGAGAAGCCGGCCTGCCGGCGGAACGTGGAGACCTCGATGACCTTGCGCCCCTTGAAGAGCACGTGCGCGAGCCGGAAGCGCCGGCCGATGAGCCGGCAGTTGCGGAAGAGGGTCTTGATCTCCTGCGGGTGGGCGGAGGTCGCGATGTCGAAGTCCTTCACGGCCCGGTCCAGCAGCAGGTCGCGCACGCCGCCGCCGACGAGATACGCCGTGTGATCGTGGCGGACCAGGCGGCTGAGGACCTTGAGGGCGTCCTCGTCGATGCGCGTGCGCGAGATCGTGTGCTCCTCGCGCCGGACGATGACCGGCTCGGGGGACTTCTCGCCGCGCCGCGCGGTCTGGTGCGGCTTGGCCTCGGCCTCGGGTTTCGGAGCTTTCCGGCGGCGGCCGAAGAGCTTCTCGACGACCTTCGTGATGATGCGTCGCATCGGCGGGCTGATATGTACCACGCCGCGCGAAGAAAAGGCAACCGGAATCCGTTGATTTATGCGAACATCAGGCTCCGGGGCGCCCGGAGCGGGGACCGCCGGCCGCCCGCCGCGGGACTGCTGATGACACGCTCCTTCGATACCCGGCTCGTGAACGGGCCCTTCGGGGACCCGGTCGTCCTCCTCTCGTTCCGGCACGAGCGGCGCGCGTTGCTCTTCGACCTCGGGGAGATCCACGCCCTGCGGCCGCGCGAGATCCTCGCCGTGACCGACGTCTTCGTCAGCCACACGCACATCGACCACTTCTGCGGTTTCGACCGGCTGCTGCGCGTCATGCTCAACCGGGACCGGACCGTGCGCCTGCACGGCCCGGAGGGGCTCGTCGCGAACGTCGCCGGCAAGCTGGCCGGCTACACCTGGAACCTCGTCGAGGACTACCGCCTGAAGCTGCAGGTGCAGGAGATCGGAGCCCGCCGGGCGCGCCGCGTGACCTTCTCCTGCCGCGACCGCTTCCGGGCGCGCACGGCGGCGCGCGAGCGGCCGTTCGACGGCGTCGTCCTCGAGGAGGAGGGGCTGACGGTGGAGGCACGTCACCTCGACCACGCGGTGCCCTGCCTGGGCTTCCGGCTCGCCGAGCGGCTGCATGCGAACGTCAACGGAGACGCGCTGCGCCGGCTCGGCTGGGAGCCCGGCCCCTGGCTGCGACGCGTGAAGGCCCTGCTGCGCGCCGGGGCGCCGGGGTCGACGCCGGTGCGCGTGCCCGTGCCGGCGGCGGCCAGGTGCCGCT
>DATDCY010000188.1 GCA_036524115.1 bacterium
ACGCGGACGTCGCCGGGCTCGACCGCGAAGCTCAACCGCCCGAGCGGCCAGTAGACGCGGGGGTCGACGAGCGCGCGCGCCGCGTTGCCCGGGATGCCGCCGGTGAGGGCGAGCGCCCCGAGCGGCAGCAGGCACGCCCCCAGCAGCAACGCGCCGGCCCGCACGCCGCGCCACGGCACGAAGTGGCGGGACGCGCCTGCCGCGAGGCGCTCGGCGGTGGTGCCGACCAGCGCGTCGATCAGCCCGCCGGAGACCGGCGACGCGGCGTGGGGACCGGCCTCGCCGGCGAGCGCCCCCAGCTCGAGGCTGCTCTCGACGTCGGTCCGCAGCCCCGGGTCGACGGTCTGTGCGCGGCGCGCAGCCGCCGTCCGGGAGGGGGCCACCAGCGCGAGGGCGAGCCTGACCGCGGCGGCGACCAGCGCCGCCATGCCGCAGAGCGCAAGCGCGAAGACCGGCCACGGCCCCGCCGCGGAGCGCTCGGCGACGAGCGTGTTCAACACGATCGCGACTGCCGCGACGGCCGCCGCCCGCTCGAGCGCGGCGAGCGCCCGCGCCGCCCAGAGCAGGAGCCGGAGGCGATCCAGCTTCCGGGTCAGCGCACCGTAGTCGCCGCCCGCGCTCACGGTGCGAAGACCGGATCGTCCGGCCCCGGGGTCCGCTTCCACCGGTCGTGCACCCAGAACCACTGGTCGGGGTGCCGCCGGACCCAGGCCTCGATCGCCGCCGTGTAGCGGGCCGTCGTCACCCCGAGGCGGGTGCCGCGGTCCGCGGAGTCCGCCGGGGCGATCGGCTCGCCGATCCACACGCGATGCCGGCCGTCCGCGCCGCGCGCCGAGAAGCCGGGGAGCACCGGGGCACCGCTCTTGAGCGCCAGCAGCGCCAGCCCGAAGTTCGTGGCCGCAGGCCGGCCGAGAAAGTTCACGAAGACCCGCTCCCCGCGCGACGCGCTCTGGTCGAGGAGCACGGCGACCGCCTCGCCGCGGCGCAGCGTCCGGAGCACCTCCCGCGCCGCGTCGTCCGAGGCCACCGTACGGATGCCGGCGGCCCGGCGCAGGTCCGTGACCGTCTGGTCGACGAGCGGGTTGGCCAGGGGCCGCGCGATGCTCGTGAGCGGTATCTCCCGCCCCACGCGGGCCCCGAGCAGCTCCCAGTTGCCGCAGTGGCCGGAGACGAGCAGCAGGCCGCGGCCCGCCGCGAGCACCTGCCGGAGGCGCGGTCCGTCCTCGAAGTCGACGCGCGCGAGCAGCTCGTCGGGTCGCTCGGCGGCGAGGGCGAACTCCGCGAGGGTGCGCCCGATGCTCTCGAAGCTGGCGCACGCGACGCGCGACGCCGATGCGGCGTCGTGCCCGAGGCCAAGCCGGATGTTGGCGGCCGCGAGGCGGCGGTGGCGCCGGTCGAGGGCGTGCCAGATCCTGCCGAGGCGCGCCCCGCGCTCGATGGCCTCGTCGAGGGGGCGTGCCGCGAAGGAACGGAGGAGGCGGCGGACGACGGCATGCTCGAGCCGGTGTTTCAGCCGCCGCGCGCCGCGAGAGTCTTCAGCGATTCCCATAGCTGCTCGCAGCCTGTCATCATAACAAGTTTAACCTCCGCGCGGTAGAGCGGCACGGCGCCGGGCCAGCGCGCGATGCGCACCGCGTCCTTCGCCGTCGTCGCCACGGCCGCCGCCCCCGCCGCCGCCGCCGCGGCCGCCAGCGCCTCAAGTTCCACGGGCCGGTACGGGTGGTGGTCGCCGAAGACCTCCCATCCGAGCAGCCGCACCCCCTGCCCCTCGAGCGTCCGGCGGAACGAAGCCGGGTTCGCGACCCCGCAGAAGGCGTAGACGCCGGTGCCGGGAGGAAGTTCCGCGGCATCCCCCCGCGCGTCGCACCACCCGCCGAAATCCAGGTCGGCATCGGCAAGCAGCGCGCG
>DATDCY010000189.1 GCA_036524115.1 bacterium
GAGGCCGCCGTCAACCCCTGGCGAACGGCCGGGTTGTCGAGGAGGTATCGCGGGTCGTCGAGCTGGATGAAGGGGTGGCCGGCGACCGCCCCGAAGGCCGCGGCGGTTGCGGCAAGCAGGAATGCGACAAGGATCGGCACCCGCGCGCGGCTCACGCCCGGTAGTATACGCAAGCCGCGGGCGAGGGCTCGCGCCGCGCCGCCGGAATGGTGGCCGTCCGCCGGCGTTTCGCCGTATACTGGCGGGCGCCAGTGGAGGGGACCGCGTGCCGCTCAAGGACTACCGGAAAAAGAGGGACTTCCGCCGCACGCCCGAGCCGGCCGGCGGGGAAGGGGCGGCCGCTGCGCCCCGCGGCCCCGCGGGGCTCTACGTGATCCAGAAGCACCACGCCGGCCACCTGCACTACGACCTGCGCCTCGAGGCCGGCGGCGTGCTCAAGAGCTGGGCCGTGCCGAAGGGGCCGAGCCTCGACCCGGCGGAGAAGCGGCTCGCCGTGGAGGTCGAGGACCACCCGCTCGACTACGCGTCCTTCGAGGGGACGATCCCGGCAGGGGAGTACGGGGCGGGCACGGTCATCGTCTGGGACCGCGGGACCTATCGGCCGCAGGGCGACGCGAGCCTGGAGGCGATGCTCGAGAAGGGCGCGGTGAAGATCGAGATCGCGGGCGAGAAGCTGCGCGGGGGCTTCGCGCTCGTGCGCACGCGCTTCGGCGGGAAGAAGACGAACTGGCTGCTCATCAAGGAGAAGGACGCGGCGGCGCGCCCCGGCTCGGACGTGACGGCGGAGGCGCCGCGCTCCGTGCTCTCGGGCCGCGACGTCGACGAGATTGGGGACAGGAGACAGGAGGGACGATGAAGGCGTTCACGATCAGCGAGCACCGCCGGGGCGAGGAGTACATCGTCGGCCCCAGCGCCCTCGGCAGCCGCACCACGTACCTCGTCTACAACGTCGTCGAGCCCGGGCGCAGCGCGCCGCTGAAGTCGGCCGCCGGCCACGAGGAGATCCTGCTCGTCGTGGAGGGGACGGCCCGCGTCGTGCTCGGCGACGAGGAACTCGTCCTCACGCCCGGGCAGGGTGCGTACCTCGGCGAGGCCCCCGACGGCACGCTCTACGCCGACGGGGAGCGGGTCCGCTACGTCTGCGCCGGCGGCCACGTCCCCGGCGCGCATCATCATTAGGCCTCGGGCTGCGGGAGGCCCTTTCGCGCCCCAGCGGCGTTGGACCTCGCTTCGCTCGGCGGCGGCCACCAGGCCGCCTCCTCGCGACCTGCGGTCCTGCCTTGCTGGGACACGAAATGACGCTCCCGCAGGACCGAGGCAGCACGTTTCAGTCCGTTGCCAGGACGAAAGATCCCGCGCGTGCCTGGCCGCGGGCAGCGAATCCACGTGCCTGATGACGCTCCCGAAGCGCCGGGCCAGCCAATTCCCGGGAGGCCCTTTCGCGCCCCAGCGGCGTTGCTCCTCGCCTCGCTCGTGCGGCGTACACCAGTACGCCTCCTCGCGGGCTTGTCGCGGCCTTGCCAGGACGAAAGATCCCGCGCGTGCCTGGCCGCGGGCAGCGAATCCACGTGCCGGACGACGCTCCCGCAGGACCGAGGCAGCAGGTGCCCGGGCCCTTCCCGGTGATGCGTTTTCTCCGGCGTCGGGTGTGGGATTCTTGACAGGCCGCGCCGCGGCGTGATACGAAATCTCACTTTACTATGAACCACTTTCACGTTCGCGACGACGAGCTCTGGTGCGAGGAGGTCCCGCTTCGCGCCCTGGCGCAGGAGTGCGGCACGCCGCTGTACGTCTACAGCCACGCCACGCTCCAGCGCCACTTCGCCGCCTTCGACGGGGCGTTCGCCGACGTCCCGCACCTGACCTGCTACGCCGTCAAGGCGAACTCGAACCTGGCGCTGCTCGGCCTGCTCGCCGGCTGGGGCGCGGGGATGGACGTGGTCTCCGGCGGGGAGCTGTTCCGGGCGCTGCGCGCCGGCTGCGACCCGAAGAAGATCGTCTACGCCGGGGTCGGCAAGACCGCGCGCGAGATCGCCGAGGCGCTGCGCGCCGGCATCCTCATGTTCAACGTCGAGTCCCTCGACGAGCTGCGGCAGATCGACCGCGTCGCCGGGGAGCTGGGGCTGCGCGCGCCGATCGCCCTGCGCGTGAACCCGGCGATCGACCCGCTCACGCACAAGTACATCGCGACGGGGCTCAAGGAGAGCAAGTTCGGCATCGAGGCCGAGAAGGTCCTCGAGACCTACCGCGAGGCGCTCACGCTCGGTCACGTCGACGTGGTGGGGATCCACTGCCACATCGGCTCGCAGATCACGCAGGTCGGCCCGTTCCGCGCGGCGGTCGACAAGATCGCCGAGCTGGTCCGCGAGGTGCGCGCGCTCGGCGCGGACCTGCGCCACGTCGACATCGGCGGCGGCCTCGGCATCAACTACAACGAGGAGGAGCCGCCCGAGCCGGGGCAGCTCTCGGCGGAGATCCTGCCGGTGCTGCGCGAGATCGGCGCGACGGTCGTCACGGAGCCGGGCCGCGTCATCGTCGGCAACGCCGGGGCGCTGATCGCGCGGGTCATCTACCGCAAGTACACCAGCGCGAAGAGCTTCCTCATCGTGGATGCCGGCATGAACGACCTGGTGCGCCCGAGCCTCTACGGCTCGTATCACCGCATCGTGCCGCTGGCGAAGACCCCGGGCACGCGCTGGCAGATGGATGTCGTCGGCCCGATCTGCGAGTCCGGCGACTTCCTCGCCAAGGACCGCGAGCTGCCGGCGGTGCCGCCGGGCGAGTGCGTCGCGGTGCTCTCGGCGGGCGCCTACGGCTTCGCGATGAGCTCGAACTACAACTCGCGGCCCCGCGCAGCGGAGGTGCTCGTCCGCGGCGGCTCGTACGCGGTCATCCGCGCGCGCGAGGGCTACGAGGACCTCGTGCGGGGCGAAGCCGCGCCCGCCGCCGGCCCGCTCGATTTCCGCGCGCCGGCCGCCCGGTGACGGGGAGCACGCTCCGGAGTCCCGCCATGGCGCCCCTTTCCTTCTGGAAGATGAGCGGCAGCGGCAACGACTTCATCCTCGTCGACAACCGCCGCGGCGCCGTCCCGGCCGGCGAGGGTGCCGCGCTGGCGCGCCGCCTCTGCGCGCGCGGGTTCTCGGTCGGCGCCGACGGGCTGATCCTCATCGAGCGCTCGCGCGAGGCGGACTTCGCCTGGCGTTTCCACAACGCCGACGGCAGCGAGGCCGCGATGTGCGGCAACGGCGGGCGCTGCGCGGCGCGGTTCGCCTTCCTGCGGAAGATCGCCCCCGCGCGCATGCGCTTTCTCACGGGCGCCGGGCTCATCCGCGCCGAGGTGCGCGGCGAGCGGGTCAAGCTCGAGCTGCCGCCGCCGGCCGGGTACCGCGAGGCCGTGCCCGTCGAGATCGCCGGAAACCCCGTCGAGGCCGGCTTCATCGTGGTCGGCGTTCCCCACGCGGTGCTGCACGCCGAGAGCCTCGAGAGCGTCCCGGTTGCCGAGTGGGGGCGGCCCCTGCGCCACCACGCGGCGTTCGGGCCGGCGGGCGCCAACGTCAACTTCTTCCGGGTCGAGGGGCCGCACGCGCTGCGGGTGCGGACCTACGAGCGCGGCGTCGAGGGGGAGACGCACGCCTGCGGCACCGGTTCGGTGGCGACGGTGCTGGTTGCGGCCGCCGCGGGGCTCGTGAGCAGCCCGGTGACGGTGACCACGAGCGGGGGCGAGAAGCTGCGGGTCTACTTCCGCCGCCGGGCGGGGGAGTTCGCGGAGGTCTTCCTCGAGGGGAGGGCCGACGTGGTGTACGAGGGCAGGCTCTGGGAGGCGCCCGCCGCGCCCGCGAGGGCGAAGCGGCGGGGCCGGGAAGGGAGATGAGCGAGATGTTCACCGGTTCCATGACCGCGCTGGTCACTCCGATCCGCGACGGCGAGTTCGACGAGCGGGCCTTCCGCGAGCTGATCGAGTTCCAGATCGCGGAGGGGACGGACGGCCTCGTGCCCTGCGGCACGACGGGCGAGTCGGCGACGCTCTCGCACGAGGAGCACGACCGTGTCGTCGAGGTCTGCGTCCAGGCCGTGCGGGGCCGCGTGCCCGTCATCGCCGGCGCGGGCTCGAACTCCACGCGCGAGGCGCTGCGCCTGACCCGGCACGCGAAGGAGGTCGGCGCCAGCGCGGCGCTGCTGATCACGCCGTACTACAACAAGCCGACGCAGGAGGGGCTCTTCCGCCACTTCGCGCACGTCGCCGAGCGCGTCGACATCCCGATCGTGCTCTACAACGTCCCGGGGCGCACGGGCGTGAACCTGCTGCCGGAGACGGTGGCGCGCCTCGCCGCGATCCCGAACATCGTCGCGATCAAGGAGGCCACCGCGGACCTGCGCCAGGCCAGCCGCATCATCGAGCTCTGCGGCGACTCGATCACGGTGATCTCGGGCGACGACTTCACCGTGCTGCCGATGCTCTCGATCGGCGGCAAGGGCGTGATCTCGGTCGTCTCCAACATCGCGCCCGGGCTCATGGCGCGCCTCTGCGACTCCTTCTTCGCCGGCGACCTGGCCGGGGCGCGCGACGCGCACTACCGGCTCTTCCCGCTCTCGGAGGCGATGTTCATCGAGACCAACCCGATCCCCGTCAAGACCGCCCTCGGGATCATGGGGCGGATCGTGCCGGAGTTCCGGCTGCCGCTCTGCCCGATGGGCGAGAAGAACCGCGAGCGGCTCGAGGCCGCGCTGCGGGCCGCCGGCCTCGTCGGCTGAAGGAGCGCGCGATGGAGCGGGTTCGCGCAGTGGTGGCCGGCGCCGGCGGGCGCATGGGCCAGCGGATCGTCGCGGCGCTCGACGGGCAGGCGGGGATCGCGCTCGCCGGGGCGTTCGAGCGCGCGGGGCACCCCGGGCTCGGGTGCGACGCGGGCGTGGCGGCGGGCACGCGCGCCACGGGCGTCGTGATCGAGGAGGGGATCGAGCGGGTGCTGCCGGCCGGGGACGTGCTCATCGACTTCACGGCGCCGGAGGCCTCGCTGCGCCACGTGGAGGCCGCGCTGCGCCTCGACAAGGCGGTCGTGCTCGGCACGACCGGGATGGATGCGGCGCAGCTGGCGGCGCTCGAGAAGGCGTCGCGCAAGATCCCGATCGTGTTCGCGCCCAACATGAGCGTCGGCGTCAACCTGCTCTTCAAGGTCCTCGCGGACGTGGCCGCGGTGCTCGGCGACGCCTACGACGTGGAGATCGTCGAGGCGCACCACCGCTTCAAGAAGGACGCGCCCTCGGGGACGGCCAAGAAGATGGCGCAGGTGATCGCCGAGACGCTGCGGCGCGACCTGGACAAGGTCGCGGTGCCGGGGCGCTCGGGGATGGTCGGCGAGCGCAAGCCCGAGGAGATCGGGATCCTCGCGGTGCGCGGCGGCGACATCGTCGGCGACCACACGGTGATCTTCGCGGGCCTCGGCGAGCGCGTCGAGATCACGCACCGGGCCCACTCGCGCGACACGTTCGCCCGCGGCGCGGTGCGGGCCGCCGGCTGGGTGGTCGGCCGCGTCCCGGGCCTCTACGACATGATGGACGTTCTCGGACTGAAATAGGAGACCAGATGACCGACTTCTCGCCGCGGCTCTCGCAGAACCTCGCCAAGCTCCCCCCCTACCTCTTCGCGCGCATCGACGCCCTCAAGGCCGAGGCGAAGGCGAAGGGCGCCGACCTCATCGACGTATCCATCGGCGACCCGGACCAGCCGACCTTCAGGCACATCGTCAAGGAGGCGAAGGCGGCCGCGGCGGCGCTCGAGAACAACCAGTACCCCTCGTACACCGGCAAGCTCTCCTTCCGCGCGGCGGTCGCGCAGTGGTACCAGGCGCGCTTTTCCGTGACGCTCGACCCCGCGACGGAAGTGCTGACGCTGATCGGCTCCAAGGAGGGCATCGGCCACATCCCCTTCGCCTTCCTCGACCCGGGGGACGTCGTGCTCGTGCCGAACCCCGGCTACCCGGTCTACAACGCCGCGACGATCCTCGCCGGCGGCGTGCCCCACATGCTGCCGCTGACGAAGAAGAACGACTTCCTGCCCGACCTCGACGCGGTCCCGGGCGACGTCGCGCGGCGGGCCAAGCTGCTGTTCCTCAACTACCCGAACAACCCGACCGCGGCCGTCGCGGACCTGGAGTTCTACCGGAAGGTCGTGGACTTCGCGCGCCGCACGGGCGTCATCGTCTGCCACGACGCGGCGTACTCGGAGATGTACTACGACGGCGCGAAGCCGCCGTCCTTCCTGGAGGTCGAGGGGGCCAAGGAGGTCGGCATCGAGTTCCACTCGCTCTCGAAGACCTACAACATGACCGGCTGGCGCATCGGGTTCGCGGTCGGCAACGCGAGCGTCGTCAAGGGGCTCGGGCACATCAAGGCCAACGTCGACTCCGGGGCCTTCGGGGCCGTCCAGGACGCCGGGATCGCCGCGCTCACCGGCGACCAGAAGCCCGTCGAGAAGATGCGCCGGCTCTACCAGAGGCGGCGCAACGTGCTCTACCGCGGGCTGCGCCGGCTCGGCCTGAAGCTCAAGAAGCCGCAGGCGAGCTTCTACGTCTGGTGCGAGGTGCCCACGGGGCACACCTCCGAGTCGTTCTCGTCGCTGCTGCTCGAGAGGGCCGCCGTGGTCTGCACGCCCGGCAACGGCTTCGGCGAGCACGGCGAGGGGTACGTCCGCTTCGCGCTGACCGTGGACGCGCCGCGGCTCGAGGAGGCCGTCGAGCGCATCGGCAAGGTGCTGTAGCCGGGCGCTGAAAACGGCCCGTCTGCGGCGTTGCACTCCTCGTGTCTGCCTGCGGCGGGCACCAGCCCGCCTCAGCATCCACTTCGTCGTGCGCCTTGCATCCGGACCGTTTTGAGCGCCCGGCTGGGCAAAGGCGGGACGGGTCGTATCCGGTGCCCACCCTCGGAACTGCATCGTCATGAGCACAGGAGGGGGCGGGGCGCCGGCGGGTGGCCGCATTGCGGAGCGCGAGGGAACCTGGGCGTTCGGACCGGAGCGTCCCGAAGGGCGAAACCTGTTGTTTGAGCCCCGCAGGGGCGAGTTACAGGTTTCGAGCGCAGGGCCGGACAGGCCCAGGTCGAGCGCGCAGCTCAGCGGCCGCCCGCCGGCGCCCCGCCCCCTCCGGCACGAGTAATGGCAGCAGTGAGGCAATGTGGGATCGCGCGACAAGACATTATAATGAATATTCCTTCCGGGTCGGTGCAGCAGCGATCCGGCCGAGAAGAGCGCCGGGCCGCACATCGAGCGCTGAAGTCATGTTTCGAATACCATTTTAGAATCAATCCGTTATAATCTTGGCAGCCATGCCCGCGAAGAACCACCCGTCAAGCCGCCGCGGCCGTCCCGGCCGCGAACGCGTCTTCCTTTCCCTCGGCTCCAACGTCGGACGGCGGCCGGACAACCTGCGCCGGGCGCTCGCGCTCATCGCCGCGGAGCCCGCGATCCGGGTCGTTGCCGTCTCCCGCCTTTACAGCACCGCACCCGTGGGCTATACTGCGCAGCGCGATTTTTTGAACGGGGCGGTGGAGTTGCGGTCGCAGCTCGGGCCCCGGGAACTGCTCCGTCGCCTGGAGGGAATTGAGGCGCGACTGGGGAAGAGCACCCCGTTTCGCAACGGCCCGCGCCTCATCGACATCGACCTGGTGCTCTACGGGGGGAGAGTGGTCCTGGAGCGGGGCTTCGAGGTGCCGCACCCGCGCATGCATCTGAGGCGCTTCGTGCTCGAGCCGCTGGCCGAGATCGCGCCGCGGGCGGTGCACCCCGGGCTCCGGCGGACGATCGCCGGCCTCCTCGCAGGGCTGAAAGACGACAGTCAGGTGCGGCCGTGGGGCGCGTGGGCGCCCGCGGGCGCGTTGTGCCGGGGAGGACAAGCGTGAGCGCGTCGCCGCCCGAGAAGGGCAGGTACATCGTCATCGAGGGGCCGATCGGCGTCGGCAAGACCAGCCTCGTCAACCTGCTGGCCAAGCGCTTCGCCGCGCGCCGCATCCTCGAGGCCGCCGACGAGAACCCCTTCCTCCCGCGCTTCTACGACGACCCGCGCCGCCACGCCTTCCCGGCGCAGCTCTTCTTCCTGCTCTCGCGCTACCGCCAGCAGCAGGAGCTGGCGCAGCAGGACCTGTTCCAGCAGTCGGTCGTCGCCGACTACCTCTTCGACCGCGACCGGATCTTCGCCTACCTCAACCTGGACGACAACGAGCTGGCGCTCTACGAGCAGATCTACGGACTGCTCAAGCCCCGGGTCACGAGCCCGGACGTGGTGATCTACCTGCAGGCGAGCACCGACGTGCTGCTCGAGCGCGTCGCCCGGCGCAACCGCGCCTACGAGAAGCACCTGTCGCAGAAGTACCTCGAGGAGCTCAACCAGGCCTACAACCACTTCTTCTTCCACTACTCGGCGACGCCGCTGCTGGTGATCAACACGAACGTCATCGACTTCGTGCAGAACCCCGGCGACCTCGACGACCTGGCGAACCAGATCCTGCACGCCAAGCGGGGGACGGAGTACTACACGCCGCCGCGATCGGTGCGAAAGAAGTGAGCGCCCCGGCGAAGGTCACGGTCGCGACGCTGCGGGCCAGGAAGGCCGCGGGCGAGCGCATCGTGATGGTCACGGCGACCGACTACTCGCTGGCGCGGATCGCCGACGAGGCCGGCGTCGACGTGCTGCTCGTCGGCGACTCGCTCGGCATGGTCGCCCTCGGCTACGACTCGACGCTGCCGGTGACCATGGAGGAGATGCTGGTCTTCACGCGCGCCGTCGTCCGCGGCGCGACGCGGGCGCTCGTCGTCGGCGACATGCCCTTCCTCTCCTACCAGGTCAGCCTCGAGGAGGCGCGGCGCAACGCCGGGCGCTTCGTCAAGGAGGGCGGCGCCGCGGCGGTGAAGCTCGAGGGCGGCGCCGACGTCGCCGACGCGGCTGCCGCCATCGTCGCGATGGGCATCCCGGTCATGGGGCACCTCGGCCTCACGCCGCAGTCGGTCCACGCCATGGGCGGCCACCGGGTGCAGGGGCGTGACGAGGAGGGCGCGCGCCGGATCGTCGAGGGGGCGCAGGCGCTCGAGGCGGCGGGGGCGTTCGCGATCGTGCTCGAGGGGATGCCGCGGGCGCTGGCGGCGCGGGTCACCGCGGCGGTGCGCGTGCCGACGATCGGCATCGGCGCCGGCCCCGGCTGCGACGGGCAGGTGCTCGTCGCGCACGACCTTCTCGGTCTCTACGGCGGCCACCGGCCGAAGTTCGCGAAGCGTTACGGCGACTGCGGCGGTGAGGCGGCGAGGGCGTTCAGGCAGTACTGCGACGAGGTTCGGGGAGGGCTCTTTCCTGATGAAGAACACAGCTACGACTAGGGTCGTCAAGGGCATCGCCGAGATGCGGCGCTTCAGCCAGGAGGCGCGCAAGCGGGGCGCCCGGGTCGCGCTCGTCCCGACGATGGGCGCCCTGCACGCGGGGCACCTGGCGCTCGTGAAGGCCGCTCGGAAGAAGGCGGACACGGTCGTCGTGAGCATCTTCGTCAACCCGACGCAGTTCGGTCCGCGCGAGGACCTCTCGGCCTACCCGCGGGACCTCGCCGCCGACGTGGCGAAGCTGCGGGAGCTCGGGGTCGCGGCGGTGTTCGCGCCGGAAGCCGCCGAGATGTACCCGCCGGGTCACCGCACGCACGTCGAGGTCGAGGACCTCTCGAACCGGCTCTGCGGCCGCGCGCGGCCCACGCACTTCCGCGGCGTCGCCACGGTCGTGGCCAAGCTCCTCAACATCGTGCAGCCGCACCACGCCTGGTTCGGGCAGAAGGACTACCAGCAGCTGCTCATCGTGCGCAAGATGGCGCGCGACCTGAACTTCGACGTCGAGGTCCTCGACGTGCCGACCGTGCGCGACGCCGATGGGCTGGCGCTGTCATCGCGCAACGCCTATCTCACGCCGGAGCAGCGGCCGGCGGCCCTCTCGCTGCAGCAGGCGCTGCAGGTGGCGCGCCGGATCATCGCCAAGGGCGAGCGCTCCGCGGCGAAGATCATCTCGAACCTGCGCGAGGTCATCCGCGCCCAGCCCGGCGCGGAGGTCGAGTACATCGCCGTCTGCCACCCCGACACGCTGCACGATCTCGACGCCGTGGAACTGCGCACCCTCGTCGCGCTGGCCGTCCGCGTGGGGCGTGCGCGCCTCATCGACAACGCGCTGATCGACCTGCGGGAGCTGAACCACCGGCAGGACGAGGGCCGGCAGGGCGGCAAGGCAGCGGTCGCGGCCGGTGCGCCGGCGGTGGCGAAGGCTGCGCCGAAGCCTGCGCTGAAGGCGGCCGCGAAGCCTGCGCCGAAGCCTGCGCCGAAGCCTGCGCCGAAGCCTGCGCCGAAGGCGCCGAAGACGCCGAAGACGGCGAAGACGGTGGCATTCCCGAAGAAGGCCGAGCCCGCGAGGAAGGCCGCGCGTCGATGATGCGGGTGCTGCTCAAGGCGAAGATCCACCGGGCCACCGTCACGGACCGCAGCCTCGACTACGAGGGGTCGATCACCATCGACCAGGATCTCATGGACGCCGTGGGGCTGCTGCCGAACGAGCAGGTGCAGGTCTACAACGTGACGAACGGCGAGCGCTTCGAGACGTACGCCATCGCGGGCCAGCGCGGCAGCGGCACGATCTGCGTCAACGGCGCGGCGGCGCACCTGGCGGAGAACGGGCACAAGATCATCATCGCGAACTATGGGCTGTTCGCGGAGACCGAGATTGTCGGGTTCAAGCCGCGCGTGGCGCTCGTCGACGCGGCCAACCGCATCACGAAGCTGACGTAGCTCTCCCTGCGGCGGGACCGTGCCGGCCACGGCCCGCGGGCGCCTGTTCACTTCCGTCTCGCCCTGCGTCCTTCAGTTCGCTCAGGCACTCATCAGCTGCTCGACTGTCAATGCGCCGGCCACACTCAGCCGACACAGCAAGCGGCCGGCGCATTATGACCGTTCACAGGCGCCCCCGGGCCGTGGCCGTGTTCACCGGGTCGGCCCAGGCTTGAGCGGGGGCGGGGCGCTGTCGGGCGCGCGCATCGTGGAGCGCGAGGGAACCGCAGCGTTCGGACCGGAGCGTCCCGAAGGGCGAAACGCATTGTTTGAGCCCGAAGGGCGAGTTATGCGTTTCGAGCGCAGGGCCGGACAGGCTGCGGTCGAGCGCGTAACTCAGCGCACGCCCGGCAGTGCCCCGCCCCCGCGGGCATCTGCACGATTGCCGAGACCAAGTGAACAGGCGCCGCCGGGCCGGGGCCCGCACGCAGACGCGGTAGGTCGCGGCAGAAGCCACTGTTCATTGCAGGCCGCATGTCCCGCAGTCTGCGCACCTGCTGCCCGTCGGTCCGTGGAGGAGAAGCGCACGTTATTGCGTGAGATTTTCGATCAATTGCCGCTATCCCGATCTGCCCGCGCCAGAAATTCGCTCCACTTTGCATTGCGCATAAAATAACGCTACAATATCAAGCGATTGCAGAATCATTTTTTTTCTTGACACGACCGATCGCGTTCCGTACACTCGCGCCAGTGGGATGAAGTGGGAGAAAGTGGGGCTCCCGCCCAATCCTGGGAGGTTCGATGTTCAAGGGACGCTATCAGCACACTCTGGACGCCAAGGGACGCCTCAGCGTTCCCTCGCGCTTCCGCGAGATCCTCAGCCAGCATCGCGAAGAGATCCTCATCCTCACCAACTTCGACAACTGCCTCGCCGGCTTCCCCGCGGACGAGTGGTCGCTGCTCGAGGAGAAGATCCGCGGCCTCTCGATGCTGCAGAAGGACGTGCGGGCCTTCGAGCGCTACTTCTTCTCCGGCGCGCAGGAGTGCCCCGTCGACCGGCAGGGCCGCATCCTGATCCCGCCCACGCTGCGCGAGGCCGCGGGTCTCGAGAAGGACGTGGTGCTCCTCGGCGTCGCCAACCGCATCGAGATCTGGAGCAAGGCGCGCTGGGACGCCTTCTACCGCGAGTCCACGGAGAACTTCGAGGCCATCGCCGCGAAGCTCTCCGAATTCGGGTTCTAGCGTGCGCCGATGGCCGAGGTGCACGACCCGGTCATGGTCGCCGAGGCGGTGGACGCGCTCGGCTGCCGCCCCGGCGGACTCTGGGTGGATGCCACCGTGGGCGCCGGCGGCCACGCCGCCGCCATCCTCGAGCGCACCGCTCCCGACGGGTTCCTCATCGGCATCGACCGCGACCGCGAGATCCTCGAGGCCGCCTCGCGCCGCCTCGCGCCGCACGCGGGGCGCTTCGCGCTCGTGCACGGCACCTTCGGGCGGCTGGGGGAGATCGTGACCGGCGCGGGCAGGGGCCCGGCGGCCGGCGTGCTCATCGACCTCGGCCTGTCCTCGCTCCAGCTCGACGAGGCCGACCGCGGCTTCTCCTTCCGCGCCGACGCCCCGCTCGACATGCGCATGGACCGCAGCGACGGCGCCACCGCGCTGGAGCTGATCGCGTCGCTCGACGAGACCGAGCTGGCGCGCATCATCTACGAGTACGGCGAGGAGCCGCAGTCGCGCCGCATCGCGCGCGCCATCCGGCGCGAGCGCGAGCGCGGCGGCGCGTTGACCACGCAGCGGCTGGCGGCGGCGGTCGCCGCGGCCGTCGGCGGCCG
>DATDCY010000190.1 GCA_036524115.1 bacterium
GGCGTGAATTCCCGGGGGTACGAAGGTATGACCCAGGGTGTACATCAGGGTCAGTGGGGTGAGGCCCGCGGTGTCGCCGAAGTCGTAAGTGTAGGTGCCCCGGGTCAGGGTGGGGCAGGCGGCAGGCTCCACCGCCACGAACCGGATATCTTTACCCTTCAGCTTGTCCGGGATGAAAGGGAAGCAGAAACCGGCAAAGTTGCTGCCGCCGCCGACGCAGCCGATGAGCACTTCCGGGGTCTCGCCGGCCAGGGCCAGTTGCTTTTTCACCTCCAGGCCGACGATGGTCTGGTGCAGCATGACGTGATTAAGGACGCTCCCCAGGGAGTAGTTGGTGTCGGCGTGAGTGGCCGCATCTTCCACCGCCTCGGAGATGGCCATGCCCAGACTGCCGGAGGTCTCGGGGTCCTTCGCCAGGATGGCGCGGCCGGCCTGGGTGCGGTCGCCGGGAGAAGGAGAGACCTCGGCGCCCCAGATGTGCATCAGGGAGCGGCGATAGGGCTTCTGATAATAGCTCACCTTCACCATGTAAACGGTGCACTCCATGTCGAAGAAATTGCAGGCCAGGGCCAGGGCGCAGCCCCACTGGCCGGCGCCGGTCTCGGTGGCCAGACGCTTGATGCCTGCCGCCTTGTTGTAGTAGGCCTGGGCCACGGCGGTGTTGGGCTTGTGGCTGCCGGCCGGGCTCACGCCCTCGTACTTGTAGTAGATGCGCGCCGGCGTCTTGATCGCCTGCTCGAGGCGCTTGGCGCGGTAGAGCGGGCTCGGCCGCCACAGCGTCAGGATCTCGCGGACCTCCTCCGGGATCGGGATCTCCCGCTGCGGGCTCATCTCCTGCTCGATCAGCGACATCGGGAAGATCGCCTTGAGGTCGTCCGGCCCCACCGGCTTGCCGGTCCCCGGATGCAGCGGCGGCGCCGGCGCGGAGGGCATGTCGGGGAGGATGTTGTACCAGTGGGTCGGCATCTCCCGTTCGCTGAGGATGATCTTCGTCTCGGTCACGTTCGCTCCTCCTCCTGGCCCGGTCAGCCGGTGCGGCGCCGGGGTGAGTTGCAGTTGCGGCCGGGCGGTCAGAAGGCGACCTTGACCCCGCCGGAGAACAGCCAGGTGTCCAGATCCAGGGAGACGTCGAAACTGCTGCCGCCGGCGCCGGTGCCGCGCGCGGACGGCTCGAGGAAGATGTAGCGGCCGTCGGCGACGAGGCTGATGCGCTCCGAGAGGGCGTACTCGAGGCCCGCGCCGACGTGGAAGCCCCAGGCGTCGTCGACCCGCTGGTCCGGGAGGCCCGCGACGCCGCTCTTCGTGAAGGCGTCCGCCTGCGCCTCCCCCATGCTGTAATCGACGAAGTAGTACCCGACGCCGGCGAGCAGCGTCAGCGTCGAGAGCATCTCGGGCAGCGGCCGGCGGTACTGCGCGGTGAGGCACACCGGCCGCACGCCGAGGCTTCCGGAGGCGATGGTGTGGGTCGGCACGCCGCCGGCCTCGGGCTGGGAAACGTCCGCGCTGAAGCCGCCGAGCTCCAGGTCCAGCTCGAACTGCGGCACCGGGCTGTAGCCGAGGGCGACCCGCCACGCGAAGGCGTTCGCGTACTCGTCCGTGTTCGGCACCGCGTAGCCGACGGAGGCCGCCGCCGACCAGGCGCCGAGGTACTCCCCCTTCCCCGACTGCGCCGCCGCGGGCGCCGCCCCCAGCGCGAGCGCGGCCGCGACCGCCGCGGCGA